>NZ_DBHIVL010000106.1:0-6248 GCF_057271695.1 Centipeda sp. (in: firmicutes) | reverse complement strand
TGCGGGCAAAAAAGATGCGTCAAGATGGCGGTGCTGAATTTATCAGTGCTTCCTTGAATGCAGCACATAAAATCTCCCGACGGCGCAAGCGGTCGGGAGATGTTTTCTACGGGAATTGCTGATAGTTTGTTCCCATCGATCATGGCGTGGTTTTTGATGAGACCATAGCCGAGGCGTGCGGCTTTTTGTTCAAGCGACGGATAGAGATCCATGCCGCCAAAGGACATAAACGGTGCTGCCAAGGCGGCGTCGAGAAGTGCTTCGTCGCGGATACCGCTGCTGCCGCCGGTTGCGGCAATCAGTTCTGCGTGCATCTGAAGCACCTGCCCTTTTGTCAGGCGGATCATCGTGCCAGCACCTCATAAGATGCTCTATTTTGTTCCATTAGCTGTCGAGAGACGGCAAGCACGTCTGCATCCGGCAAGGTTTCGCTATGTCCGAGTTGCCGGATGTCGATAATGAGGTAACGCGGCGTATTGTCCTTTAGAATGATCGCAGTTCCTTTTTCATCGACAAGCTGTACGACCTTGGAAAAATTTTGGTTTGCTTCGGTCATGGAAATCATTGTGTCTGTGTGGATGTTCATGGAGTGACCTCATTTTTCGTGGTTGATGGCTCTGACCGCCTACTATCTCACCCGATACGCGACCGCGTACATAACAGGCAGCACCAAGAGTGTCAGCACGGTTGCGACGATGAGGCCGCCCGCGATGGCGACTGCCATCGGCCCCCAGAAGATGTTGCGCATGAGGGGGAGCATGCCGAGGATGGCGGCGGCAGCGGTGAGCATGATGGGGCGAAAGCGCAGGACGGCGGAGTCAATGATGGCATCCAAGGGCTGCTCGCCTGCCTCCTCATGTTTTTTGATCTGGTCGATGAGGATGACGGAGTTGCGGATGATCATGCCGAAGAGGGCGAGCACGCCGAGGTAGGCGACGAAGCCGAGTGCGGAGTCGGTGATGAGCATGGCAAATGCGACGCCGATCAGACCCATCGGTGCGGTGAGGAGGGTGAGCATCATCTTGCCCATGGTGCCGACCTGCAGCATGAGGAGGGTCATGATGATAAAGATCATGGCGGGCAGCGGCTGAATGAGGTAGTGCATGGAGTCGGCGGAGTCCGCGAGCGCGCCCGCCGTCTCGATGGTCGTGCCGGCGGGGAGACTACGGCGCAGCTCCTCGGTCGCCTTGTAGACGCGCAGTGCCGCGTCGTTGCCCTCACCGTTCGTGACTTCTGCCTGTACCATGATGGAGGGGCGGAGGTCGTGTCGCTTGATGAGGCCGTCCTCTGCCGCGTAGGAGAGATGTGCAATCTGCGCGAGGGGGACGCTGCCGCCCGCTGTCGCAATCGGCAGTTCGCCGAGGCGCTCGATGTTCGTGCGGTCACGCTCCGCAAGGCGCAGGACGATGCCGATATTGCGGTCGCCTGTATAGAACTCTGCCGCCTGTGCGCCCGTCAGCTCGGTGTAGAGCATCTGCTTGACTGTCTTTGCACTGATCCCGTAGAGTTTCAGCTTGTCCTTGTCGAAGTCGATGCGGACGGTCTTGGATTTCTCCGTCCAGTCGAGGTGGACATTCGTCGCGGCGGGATCGGCGGCGGTGATGGCGGCGACCTCCTCGGCGACGCAGCGCACTTCGTCTGTCGTGGGCGCAGAGACGCGCAGCATGATGGGGAAGTCGGCGGGCGGTCCGGTCTGGATGTACTGCGTGGATACCCGCACGCCTGTGAGTTCATTGCGGCGGGCATCTGCAATTACGGCGGCAAGTTCCTCGCGTGCGGCGGTATCGTTCGCGGTGATGACGAACTGGGCGCTGTTCGCCGCGTCCGCTTTCGGGTCAACGGTGAGGACGAAGCGCGGGGTGGAGCGTCCAATGTAGGCGGCGTAGTTCTGGATTTTGTCGCTGTGCGCGGCAAGGAGGTCAGCGAGACGATCCGCCTCTGCTGCCGTCGCCTGCATGGATGCGCCCTGTGGCAGGGTCAGACGCACGAGCAGTTCGGGGCGCAGGGAGGGCGGGAAAAAGGTCTGTTTGATGTGCGGGAATGCGGCAAGGCTCACGGCAAAGAGGAGGACGGTGCCGACGAGGACGGCGGCGCGGTGCGCGAGAAATGCTGTGAGTACGCGTCGAAAGAGTCGATAGAAGGGACTGCTGTACGGATCGTGCACGCCCTCCTCCATTTTTTTGACGCGAATGAGATAGTATCCGAAAAGTGGCGCGACCATAACGGAGACTACCCAACTTAATACGAGGGCGATGCCGATGACGGGGAAGAGCGCGGCGCAGAACTCGCTCGCCATGCCCTTGGAGAATGCGACGGGGATGAAGCCCGCGCAGGTGATGAGCGTGCCTGTGAGCATGGGCTTTGCCGTCTGGGTAAAGGCATAGCACGCAGCGTCGAAGCGTCCCATGCCGCGCTCAAGCTGTACGCTCATCATCTCGACGGCGATGATGGCATCGTCCACGAGGAGGCCGAGCGAGATGATGAGTGCGCCGAGGGAGACCTTGTGCAGGTCGATGCCGAGCAGATACATACTGGCGAATGTCCCCGCGAGGACGAGCGGGATGCAGCCCGCGACAACAAGCCCTGTGCGCAGTCCGAGCGAGAGGAAGCTGACACCGAGGACGATGAGGATGGCAAGTGCAAGTGTCTCGACGAAGTCATGAATGGAGTGCTGTACGACGGAGGGCTGGTTCGATACCTCGTGCAGCTGGGCGCCGAGGGGGAGATCCTGCTGTATCGCGGCGGTCAGTTCTTTGAGGTTTTCACCGAGGGCGAGGATGTTGCCGCCCGCCTCCATGGAGACGGCGATGCCGACGGCAGGGGCCCCGTTAAACAGCATTTTTGGTGCGGGCGGGTCGATGCTGCGACGCTCGACGCTTGCGATGTCGCCGAGGCGAAAGATTTTCCCGTTGGCGGCAATGGGGAGCGCACGAATGTCCTCGATGTTTTCAAATACACCCGAGGCACGCAGATGTACGGTGTCGCTCGCCGTCTCGATGCTGCCGCTCGTCATCATGGCGTCCTGCGCGGCGAGTGCGTCTGTGATGGCGGTCGGGGGGATGCCGAGCTGTGCGAGCCGTTCGAGAGCAATTTCGACGTAGACGCGCTCGCTCTGCACGCCGATCAGCTCCACCTTTTGTACGCTCGGGATGGCGAGGATGCGGCGGCGTGCGTCCTCCGCCATGCTGCGCAGCTCCTCGTCGCTGTAGTCCGCGCCCGTGATGGCGTAGACCGAGCCGTACACATCGTCGAAGCGGTCGTTGTAGAACGGCCCGTAGACACCATCGGGCAGGTCTCGCTTTACGTCCTCGCCGAAGTTCCGCACGTCGCGCCACGTCGGGCGAATCTGCGCTGCGTCGACATCGTCGCGCAGCTGGACGTAGATGGTGGTCTGTCCCGCGCGTGTCTCGCTGTGGATCTGTTTCAGCCCCGGGGTGTCCTGAAAACGACGTTCGAGCTTGTCCGTGACCTGCTCCTGCATCTCCTCCGCGCTTGCGCCCGGCCATGCGGCGGAGATCACCATCTGGCGGATGGTAAAGGCGGGGTCCTCCATGCGGCCGAGGCTGTTGTAGGCAAAGATGCCGCCGACGGCAAAGACGATGATGAAGTACCAGACGAGTGCGCGGTGGCGCAGGGAGAGCTCTGTAAGGTTTCTCATTTCGTCCGCACCTTCTCTCCCTCGTGGAGCTGGTGCACGCCCCCCGTCACGATGCGTGCGCCCTGTGGCAGCCCTGTGACGAGGGCATCATTGGTGTGGAACGCCGTGACGGTGACGGGGACGAGATGCACGGCATTGTCCTCGACGACGTAGACCTGTGCTGTATCGCCCGTCTGATACAGCGCGGACAGGGGGATGGAGACACCGTCTTGGACGGATGCGCCGAGGCGGACGCGTGCCGTCATGCCGAGCGGGAGGTCAGCGGGCGCGTCCGTGAGGGCGATGCGTGCCGCATACGTGCGCGTCGCTGCATCGGGCACGGGCGAGAGTTCGCGCAGTGTACCCGTGTAGGCGGCACTGTTCGCCCAGAGGGCGACAGCGGCGGGCATACCGACAGAGACCTCGGCGAGACGGCTCTCGGGCACGGCGATCTCGATCTCACGTTCGCCCTCCTGCGTGAGGGTCATGACGGTCTGCCCTGCGGCGATGATCTGCCCCTCCTCCGCCGTGATGTTCGAGATCACGCCGTCTGCGCCCGCGACGAGGTTCGTGTAGCCGAGTGCGTTGCGGCTTGCCGTATCCTGTGCGAGTGCCTGACGGTACGCCGCCTCGGCGGCGCGTTCGTTCGTGCGGTACTGGTCGAGCATTGCCTCAGAGATCGCTTGCGCCGCATAGAGCTGTTCGTAGCGTGCGCGTTCCGTGCGTGCGAGCTCGTAGCGTGAGCGTGCGGCTTGGGCGGCGGCGTTCGCTGCATTTACCTGCTGCTGCACGTCGCGTGCGTCGATCACCATGAGCACGTCGCCCGCGCGGACGTGTGCGCCGACGTTCACGTTGCGCGAGAGAATCTGTCCGCCGACTTGAAAGGCGAGCCGCGTCTCATAGCGTCCGCGCACCGTGCCCGTGTAACCGCCCTCCGACGCGGCGGCATCGCCGACCGTCATCGTCCGCACGAGGGGCGGCGGCGCTTCTTTCGCCGTATCTGTGCCGCAGCCCGTGAGTGCTGCGAGTGCTGCCGCGAGAATGAGTGTGAGGTAGGAACGCACGTGCATGGTAATCTCTCCTTTTTCAGTAACTTCTTATAATTTTACCACTGAATCGGGAGTGTGTCCATACGGAAGGGATTTGAACCCGCGTGCATTTTGTGGTAGAATACAGTTCAATTAGGGGCGAGAAAGGATGTCATGATGGACGAAGAAATGCGGCGGTATGAGAAGATCCGAGGGGCATATTATTCGGTGGGGCGGCTTGCGAATCTGTACGACGGAATGATGACGTACTCGTCGCTGTCGGGCAAGTTCGTCTCGCGGCTTGTGTGGGGACTGGACAGAAACGGTGTGAGCCGCTATGTGGGGCTGGCACTGCGTGCGGCACATGAGGGTTTTGAGGGGCGGCTGCTTGAGGTTCCGGTCGGAACGGGCTGTCTCTCGCTGCCCGTGTATGCGGAGCTGCCGAACGCGGACATCACCTGCCTCGACTACTCGCCCGCGATGCTCGCGGCGGCGCGAGCGCGTGCGGATGCGATCGGTGTGACCAATGTTTCCTTTGTCGAGGGCGATGTCGGACAGCTGACGTTCGAGGACAATTCCTTCGACGCAGCGGTCTCGATCAACGGCTTTCACGCATTTCCCGATAAGGCTGCGGCGTGGAGCGAGGTGCATCGCGTGCTGCGCCCCGGCGGACGGCTGACCGGCTCTGTCTTCGTGCTCGGCGGGAATCCGCGCACGGAGTTCGTTGTGAAGCATCTCTATACGCGCATGGGCTTCTTTACGCCGCCGTACGACACGAAGGAGCAGCTTGAAGTGCGGCTGAAGGAACTCTATCGTGAGGTCACGGTCGCGTGCGTGGAGTCGCTCGCGTGCTTCTCGTGCGTAAAGTAGGGGATTGATTTGTAGTGGTGTTTTGGGAAACTTTGATAAATTCTTTTGTTGCATGTTTTGCTCCGAAAGATAAAGAAGTCCTGATATGATGGGCTATGTCATCGTTGGGCGTTATTTCCCCCCGACCTTCGTCGGTAAATCCCTACATAGCCTTCTGCCATGTGTCCGGTATGTCTTCTTGTTCGGAAAATTTCCATCTGCTTTTTTCGGATACACCCCATAAAGAAAAAATTCCACAGGAAAAAGCATTGGTTTTTGAAATTAATATTATGCCGTCATATAGTGAATTGGAAAAAGTGAGAGAGCATCTGGCAACAGGAAATATTCCAGAAAAAGATAGTAAGGTGGAAAGCAGATAATTTTTTGTTACAAATATCTCAAAAGTGCCTTTGGTTCGATTATTGTAGAGCCAATATGATCACTATCGGGCGGTTCGTATAAAACGATCGCCTCAAAAGGATGAGCTCGATACCGTGGCATATCACGAAATATTAATTGATGGTTTATTACAGACGTGTTTTATCGCTTGTTCGTATGGAACACATCATCTGTGAATCATATGTATGTATGGGCTTGGATTGGAGTAGCAATCCTGTTCGTGATGATGGGAGTTACTGCATATATGAATAAGTGGGAAGCGAGACGACCAATCATAAATCTTAGGGAAGCACTGATAAATTCAGCCGCGCCATCTTGACGCATCTTTTTTGCCC
>NZ_DBHIVL010000105.1:0-6462 GCF_057271695.1 Centipeda sp. (in: firmicutes) | reverse complement strand
GGCTCGTCGACTTGAAGTTCACCTGGTCAAAGTTTTTGATGTTGCCCGCCGTGACGGTGTCATAGACGTTGAGGGTGTTGTTCGTCGTGACAGCCTTGCTGCCGCCGTAGATGGTGCCAATTGTAGTACCCGAATCAACGGCATCTGCTTCACTGCCGAGGTTGACGGTGTTGCCCGTAGTGGCTCCCGTCCCTGCCGTCCATCCACCGTAGACATCGCCCATCGTGCCGCCCGTGACGGTGACGGTGTTGCCTGTCGCATTGCCTGTCGCTGCGGCATGGGAAAGATACCCGCCGTAGATGCTGCCGCCGACGCCGGAAAGGGGGGCGACACTGCCGCCCGCGATATTTACGTTGTTGCCCGTTGCGTTTCCGCTCGCTGCACCGGTAAAGCCGCCGTAGATGCTGCGTACGGAGCCCGCTTTGAGGTTGACGGTGTTGACGGTGCTGTCGTTCTTTGCCGCAGCGGTCGTACCCGTCCCCGCCGTCCAGCCGCCGTAGGCATCCCGATGGTTCGTGCCGTTGATGGTGAGGGTGTTCTTGGTAGTGGTATTGCCGATGACGGAGCGTCCCGCCCAGACATCCTTGCTCGTATCGCCGGTCGTCGGTGTGGTATCAGCATCCTTGAACTGGTAGCCGCCGAAGAGGATCTGCTTTGCCGTCGCTGTGTTGGTGTCCGTGTCGATGGTGTACTCATGCGTTCCGTTCGAGGAGATTTCCTTCGCACCGAGATAGTTGCTGAGGATGATGTTGCTGTTGTTCTCCATCAGCACGGACTGTCCGCTCGGTGCATCCCCTGTGTGGATAAATTTGTTCCAGTCGAGGTTGGTCACAGCACCGCCGACAAGCTTCAGCATGGGATTCGCCTGGTTGAATGTGCTGTTGAAATTGAACTTCACCATGCCGAAATTGGCGATGTTGCCCGCCGTCGCGTTGGTGTTGACGTTCAGAACGTTATCGGTGTCCGCCGTCTGATTGCCGCCGTAGATGGTACCCGTAACGGTGGTGACACTGTTTGTGGTGCCGCTGCCGAGATTGACGGTATTGCCCGTGGTCGCCCCCGATGCAGTGTGTCCGCCGTAGACGCTGCCGCTGACAGTACCGCCATACAGGTTGATGGTATGCCCCGTCGCTGCACCTGTGCCGGCGACCTTGCCGCCGTAGACCGTGCCGCCGACCGTTCCGGCAGTGATCTTGACAGTGCTCTTGGTCGCGTCACCGATGCCGATGCCCGTGAGTTCCGCGCCGTAGACGGAGCCCGTGACAGCACTCCCGATATGGACGTTGTTCGCATCGGCACTGCCGTTCTTTGCCGTGACTTTTGCACCATAGGCATTGGCAAGTGTGCCGCCCTTGACATCGAGCGTGTTCTTTGTTGCAGAACCCGCCGTCTGATAGGTGCCGTCGCTGTTGTGCTTTTTGTTCTCGACGAGTCCGCCGTACGCACTCGTCGCATTCCCTGTGAAGGTGAGCTTGTTGTCCGTAACTGCCTGTCCGCTTGCTGTGCGTCCCGCCCAAGCCTCCGGATGACTGGTTGTTTCGCTGTACGTCGCCGTATGATTGCGGAACTGATACCCGTCGATGTAGACATCATGCCCTGCGCTGGCCGAATGATTGTCTGTGTCGATGATGTATTCGAGGTTGCCGACAATCTTCTCCTTTGCACCATACGGCGCATAGTTGCTGAAGGTGATGCCGGAGCCGTTGTGCATGGCCTTGAAGAGGTGTTTCTCGTAGGTGCTCGGTGTGAAGGTGGTGCTGCCGGGGTTCACTTCGACCCCTGCCCAGTCAAGGCCTGTGGTGGGACCGCCGCTGATGGTGAGAAGGGTATTCGGTGTCGGACGGGTGACAACCGTGGTACTGTTGAGGTTGAACACGGTCTTGCCGAAGTTCTGAACGCCGCGTGCCGTAATGTTCTGCGTGTTGACGTTCAGCGTGTTGCCGGTCATGACGTCGCTCGCTGAGCCGCTCGATGCGCCGCCGTAGATAAAGGCGTTGCTGAGGGTGGGCGCGTTAAACGTGCCGTCACTCTTGCCGAGGTTGACGGTGTTGCCCGTCGCCTTGCCTGTGCCGTTCGTATAGCCGCCGTAGATTTCGGTACTGCCGCCGAATGTTCCGTTTTCGATGTTGATGGTGTTGCCCTTGGCGTCACCGTCCGATGTGCGGTTCGGCGTCACTTGCGTATTCGTCGCGATGTAGCCGCCGTAGACCTTGCCGCCTGCATTCACCGTGCCGCCGGTGATGTTGACCGTGTTGTTCTTCGCGTCGGCTTTCGCGGCGGGATCGACCAACGTAGGATTTGTCTTGCTCGTCGGATCCACAAGCAGATGCACGCCCTCCGTGTAGCCTGCATAGCCGTTCGTCACAGAAGCTCCATCTTTGAGATTCAGCGTATTGAAATCCGATCCGCCATTGAGTGCCTTGGTGTAGCCCGCGCGCGCGTTTGTGTAGCTGATGGACACATGCGCGGACGTCTCCTCGATGTTCAGTATGTTGTGATTTGTTGTGTTGCCATACTTGGAACACCCCGCATGGATATCCGTTCCGCTCACCGTCGGTGTTTCCGTTGCGTTTTGGAATCGGTCGCCATCGAGGGAAAGTTTGGTTACACTAACCGTTCCCGTACCGGTTGTATTGGCGAATTTGCCAAACTCATAGTCGCCGACATTTTTAATGAGCATAGGGGTATAGTTTTGAATAGTAAAAGCATTAACTCCCTGTCTCAATGTAAGTGTCGGTTTGTTGATATTATGATTAGCTAAATATGTTACCCAATCGGCTAGCCCGTCAACGGTAATATCCTTCCACTTAAAATCATTTGCCCCTGTATAAGGCTCCGCTGTGAGCATCGTAGCTCCTGAGTTAACAGTTGAGTTTAGGACAAATTTCAGCTTTTCAAAATTAGCTATCCATACATTTGCATTTGCATTACCGCCACCTATTACTTGCAACGTATTTCCGGTTCTTTCATCTGCACCGGGCTTATCACTCTTGCCGCCACATAAAAGTCCTGCACTATAATAGGACGATGATGATGTAAATGTACCGCTCAGCGTGACTGTATTTCCCGTTGCATCCCCGTTTTTTGCATATCCTCCATATCCCGCAGTAGTAGGATTTGAATAAAAATCCACCGTATTCTTAAAAATTAGCTCATTCCCTGTGGCATCCCCTGTTAAAGACTGATTATACCCACCATATACCTTTAAGCCAGGTGTTGTCCATGTGCCGCCATCTACCGTCAGCTTATTTCCATTCGCATCTCCGTGATTCGTATTCGTCGGATCCATTAAGGCTCCGCCCGCGATTGGATTCGGAAGGGGACTCGTCGAACTATCAATCGTCACGTCGCCGCCCGTCACATCTGCAGCATATGCGTACTTCAAATCTGAGAAGAATGTACCCCCCCCCCCCCCCCCGCGGACAGAGCAAACGCAACGAGAAGCGACAGCTGTCGTTTGTTTTTCCGATTCTTTAACATGACAATCCCCTCCATGTCATTCCGTTCCGACTATAGCTATCCTATAGCACTATTGTCCTAAATATACTCTTCCTCTCATCTGCTGTCAATCATATTTTAGGGAATCACTGATAAATAGTGGATAATCACAGCCAGCTGATCCGCCTCCTTATCAATCTGTATTGCCGTCCGCCGGACGGCTTTTTTTATCGAGTTTTTCGCGGATTTCCTTCTCACGCGCCTCACGCGCTTTCTTCTTCTCCTTGATCCTCTTTTCATAGGCACGTCGATCCACGGCTTCCAGATACTCATCTGGGATTCTCTCAAGAGCCTTCGGTTCGACGGCGTAAAGCTTCTTGAAATACTCCTGCGCCTTTGCCGTCTCCTCCATCTCATCATAGAGTTCGGCGGCAATCAGATAGCCGTACGGATTCTTCGCGTCCGTCTCAATCGCCTTGCACGCGTCGGAGAGTGCCCCCGTGCGGTCGCCCATCATGCGCCGAACATCACTGCGATTCAGCCATGTGTAGACATCCTTCGGATCGTCCGCAACGCCCTTGTCCGCATCCACACGCGCCTTCTCCCAGTCGCCCTGCACGGCGTAGGCACGCGCACGGATGACATGACTGAGTGCGCGGCTTTCATCGTGTGCAGAGGCAAAGACCCGCTCCATCAACGCAAGGGCTCGCACGCTGTCGCCATAGTCGCTGTAAGCATCGCTGTTCTCGCGCATCTTCTTGATCGCCTTCGCATCGGCATTCTCCACCTCCACGCGCTCTGCTGCATGTGCGTCCGCGCGGACTTTCTCCGCCGCACGCAGCTTCTCCCGTGCACCGCTTGCCGCTTCACCTGCATAGGCATTGTGTACGAGCGTTTGCAGAAGTGCCCCCGCCTTTTCCTTTGCGAGGAAAAATATGAGGAGCTCATTCACGCGTGGGGCGCCGCCAATCGTCGCGCCGCCGTCCCGCGTCAACGCAATGTTCCATGCTGCCGCCGTATCGTAGTCGTGAAAAGCACGCGTAAGTGCCCCCGCCACGAGGTAGGCATTCTCAGGGCTGTTGTCGTAGTCCTCATCCGTCCACGTCACCGTGAGGAGCGGTGTCCCGTCGATACAGACCGTCTTGCGGTCGGTCACGGTCACATGACCTGCGCTGTAGTCCGTCATGAAGCCCGCCAGTTTTTCCTCGCGGCGCTCCGTCGCAGGGTGATCCGAGAAATCATCCTGCGGCAGATTCTTCTGCGTCGGATCCTGATATTCCTGGAGATCCTGCGTTACATACGTCAGATAATAGCCCATGCGTGCCATCGCCGCCGCACCGCCGCCGGGGTTGAACCCCGCACTCGTCATAATGCGAAAGCCACCCTCATCCGCTTCGTACTCTGTAGGGAGCGTTACATTTTTTGCAACGGAGTACCCCACGAGAGCATTCAGCTTGTTCCAGTCCATCAGACCGAAATTCATATTGAGAAAGCTCATCCCATAGAACTGCGCCGCCGCTTTTGCATAGTTGTGTGCGCTGTGCTGGCGCAGCCCGTGCGTCATCTCATGCCCGAGCACGGCGGCGAGTTCGTCCACGTTGCCGCCGAGACCGCGAATCAGCCCACGATTGATGCTCACATAGTCCGTCGGATAGCAGGCGGCGTTAAAGACGGAGCTGTCCGTCACCGCCCATGTAAAGGGGAGCGAGTTCACGCGCAGCACATAGTCGCCGTCCCGCACGAGCCGCTCCATGATCCCGTCCACAAGCGCAATATCGTTTGCGTTGCGCGCACGCCCGTTTTCCGCAATGTCCTGTCGCTCGCTCTGCACCTGTGCGTTCACATCATTGCCGAGTGCGAGCACCGCGCCAAGTGCCGAGTGATACGCACCAAGCACGCCAAGTGCCTGCGCCGCAATTCCCCACGCGTCGATCGCCTCTGCACGCGCAGGTGGGAAGAGTATCGCTGCTGCAATCACGAGAACCGAAAGCATTGCTGCCGCTGTTTTCCGCATCCTTCACCTCACATTTCTATTGCGTACGCAGTATAACAAACATTTCCTAAAACAGACTGAAAGTCCCAATACAAAAGGCACAGGCAAGTGTTTGTCCGCCTGTGCCGATCCTCATTTCATATTGTACGTCTGGAGAAAGCGCGCGCTCTCAAGATCGTTGTGCGCCATGCAGTAGTCCACCGCCGTCTTTCCGTCCTTGTCGCGCACCGCAGGGTCTGCACCCGCATCGAGCAGGATCTTGAGCAGATTCTGCCGCACGCCGGAGTCGATCCACATCTTTGCAAAGTACATCAGCGGTGTCGTCCCGCTGCCCGCCACATAGTTCACATTGATGCCCTGCGCGATCAGGTAGCGCATCACATTGATATCGTCTGCGGATGAGCCGAGTGTAAAGAGCGCATTGAAATAGCCCGGGCCATAGTCCCACGAAGTCCCGTTGATGTCCGCGCCCCAGTTGTGGAGATACTGGACGAGCGCGAGGTCATGACGATCCGCCGCCTCCACGAGATAGGATCGTACGCGATAGTTGCCCGCATCGTAGACATAGCCCTGCACATCTGCGCCGCGCTCCAGGAGGAACTGGATCGTCGTGCGGTTGTTCTTCTCGAGTGCACGCCCGAGCGGCGTTGTCCCCTTGTTCCTGTAGTACGCGTTGATGTCAACGCCCTTGTCGAGCATCAGCTGGATCGTATTGTAGTCCGCCTTGTCGATCGCGAGGAACAGCATATTCTCATCTGTTGTAAGCTCGCGGTCAATGATGGGCGTTGTAATGCGACCCGGAACATAAACGGCGGGACGCGTCCCAACAGCAGATACGGATGCAGGTGCGGTTGTCGCCGGCGATACCACGGGTGCATCCGCAAAGTATACGCCGCCCGCCTCCACCGTCGGTGCAGACATATTGCTGCCTACGGCAAGAACCGTCGCCATCATCGTCGCGGTCATAAATTTTTTCATCTTGGATGTACAATCTAAGTGCAACACAATTTAACAAAAAAAGGACTCATAAC
>NZ_DBHIVL010000104.1:0-6593 GCF_057271695.1 Centipeda sp. (in: firmicutes) | reverse complement strand
CCCTGTTATTTGTGACAGTACGGATTTTTCTGAAATGTGCTACAGTGAGAGCAAAGCACTGTGCTCTTCGCAGTTCTCCACGCAACAGGAACTGTCACGAAAGGAGTCCAACATCATGAGACGACACTTACAGCGAAAGGGTATCTCCCCGTCCCTCCCCCCACGCATCCTCGCCGCACTTGCAGCAGGTGCGTTCACCATCACCTCCATGCCGCACGCCTTTGCCGATCCCACCGTCATGAGCACGGTCACGACGAATACCGTGTCATCGGAGGGCGTTGCGGGCAGCACGAACGGCACGACGGCGACCATCACCGTCGGCACGACGGGCGGCGGGGCATCGCCCGAGATCTACTATCTCGCGGGCGGCCATCACCGCCCCACGTTCGTTGCAGGCGCGTGGAGGAAGGTCAGCCTGACCGACGGCACGATCCAGTTCATGGGTACGAACGCGGGCGGCAAGGCGATCGTGAACAGCGGCACGATCGGCGGCGCCATCGGCGCATACGCATGGCTGGAGCATGGCGGCACCGCAAAGATCTCCGGCGCGGAGGTCACCATCAAGAACTGCACATTCAAGCTCGACGGCACCGCACCTGAGCCGCAGTGGGGCATCATCGGAGGTCTCGCCGTGTCCGAGGAGGGCGACGGCGGCGGCAAGACGCGGGGCGTGGCAGAGGTCGCGCACAGCAAGGTGACCATCGAGGGCGGCACCTACAACGTGCCCGAGGGCGGCAACATCACCGTTGCGGGCGGTGCAGCCTATGCACAGACCAAGAGCGTCAACAGCACGGCAGCAGTGACGGACAGTGAGGCGTCCATCACAGGCGGCAGCTTTCCCACAGAGACGAAGCTCTACGGCGGCAAGGCCAAGACCGAATCGGAGGCACGCAGCGAGGCGAAGGCACTGCGGAACAGCCTCACCTTCACCACGGGCGATACTGTCACGGAAATCTACGGCGGATATGCGAAAGCGCACGCGACCAAGACATCCATCTCCCTGCAGGCAAATGAGAATCACCTGACCGCAAAGGCGGGCGCAGACAAATTCTACGGCGGCTATGCCTATGCAGAGCAGCAGGCAGGCGCCACGCGCGTTTCGCTGAACACGGCACAGACGAACGGGAACATCGTCACGATCGCGGCGGGCTCCGGCACGTTCAAGTTTGACAGTGCAGGCGGATACAACACCCTCAGGACAGAGAAAGCCGCTGCCGTCACCACTGCGGCAAATGCGAATCAGCTCACCATCGCAGGCGGCACCTTCAAGGAGACCGTCTTCGGCGGCAAGACGTCGGCGACGAACGACGACGCGACCGGTACTGTCACGGCGACGGCGCGCAACAACGAGCTATGGGCGAACGGGGGCACGTTCCAGAGGAAAATTTTGGTCGGCGAGGGGAGTGCGACGACAAAGGCGGGAGCGGCGACGACGATCGCTTCCGAGAACAAGCTGCATCTCGCCGATACGGCGGCATTTCCGACGGATGGTACGGCCGTCTACATCACGGGCGGCGATGCATCCGTACGCAGTGAGACGGGCAAGCTCAGCCTGACGACGGAGAAGAACAGCATCGACGGGACGCTCACGAGCACTACGTCGGTGGTACGCGGCGCCGATGGCAACCTCGAACAGCTTGCGGCGACAGGAGGGCAGGCGATCACGGCATCCGCTGCCGAGAATACGGTCACGCTCACAGGCGGCAAGGCGTACCAGGTGTACGGCAGTCAGCTGACCCTGAGCAAAGCGGCCGGCGCGGCAGATCTGCACGCCGCCAAGAACAGTGTCGTCCTCACCAACGCCGCGAGTGAGCGCGGGTCTAGTGCCGCATTCCGCGGCTCCTACATAGAGGCACACGATGCGAAGGGCAGTCTGCAGATCCGTGCGGAGGAGAACACGGTCACGGCAGATGGCGCGGTGCTCGATGTCAATGACATGTATGGCAGCCACGTCCGGCTGCGGAACAGCAATGCGGGCACGACAGAGGCCACGGTGACGGCGAACCACGCCCTCATGCGGGGCAAAAAGGCCGATACCCTTGCCGGCGGCTATGCCGACATCATCTCATTCGAGAATGCCGCCCTCACGGTAAAGCTCACGGGGAATACGGCAGAGGTGCAGAGCGGCACTGCCTACGATGCGTACGGCGCGCATGCCAAGACAACGCAGAAAGACGGCGCGGGAGAGGTGACCGCAGAGGGCAACACCATCACCCTGACGAAGCTGACCGCTGACGGCGGCAGCTTCACGGGGGCAAAGCTCGTCTATAGGCGCGACGGCGCTGCAACGGCGGCGGGAGATACGATGCTCATCGCGGGGAGCAACAAGGCAGACCTCAACGAGGGCAAGCTGTCCAAACTGTTTGGTGCCGAGATCCGCATCGACAATGCCTTTGGCGGCCCGACGACATACACGGCGACCGAGAACACCGCCACCATCGAGGCAAAGGGCGTGGTGACAAGCAGCGCGTATGACGCCTATCTCTCCCAGGAAAATTTCTCCGAGGACGGCACATCGTTCACGGCGGATATAGCGAAGAACACGGTCACGAGCACGGGCGGCGCGGTGAAGGACGCCCACGGCGCACTTGCCTCCCTGAAAGTGAACAATGCGGGCGATGCGGCGGCAACACTCACGGAGAACGCCGTCACGGGCACGGGCGGCACTTTTGCGGGCGACGTGCGGGGCGGCGTGGCAGACGTCATCGCAGAGACGGGCACGGCGACCGCCGCCCACACGAAGAACACGGTCAACCTCACGAATGCCAAGCTCGACGACACCCGCATCCAGACGGGGTATGCCGAGGTCATTACGAAAGCGGCAGGGAAGACCGCATCCGCTGCGGCACATGAAAATGTGCTGCTGCTGAAGAACGCCTCCGGCACAGTGCAGGAGCTCATCGGCGGCGTCGCCTCCGGCACGGCAGAGCGCGCGGGCGCAGCGGCTGCGGCAGACAAAAACAGCGTCACCGCCGAGGGCGGCACACTGACGGCGGCAAGTGATGTGTACGGCGGCACAGTAGGGGCGGTCGGCAAGGATGCCCCCGTTACTGCGTCGGCATCAGAGAATACCGTCACCCTCTCCGCCGCTGCTCCGTGGAGGCAGATTCGCGGCGGCAGGGTTCGTGCCTCCGCGGACGGAGCGGCTGCGACGGCGACAGCAAGCAAGAACACGCTAAACCTCGCATACGGTACATTTACGTCGGAGATCAACGGCGGCTACGCCATCGCAGACGGCGCGCCAGCACAGGCGACGGCAAACGAGAACACTGTGAACATCAGCGGCGGCATCTATCAGCACAGCATCTATGCCGGTGCTGCGGATGCGGGCAGTACTGCCGGCTCCGTCGCGACCGTCAAGGATAACCGCATCGTCATCACGGGTACGCCCAACCTCTCTGCGGCGCAGCTCCATGGATACAAGGCAGTGGGCGCGACGAAGAACATCGCAGGCAACGCGCTCGTCGTCAAGGAGACCAAGGGCATCAAGGCAAAGTCCATCGATGGATTCCAAAAGCTCGACTTCTGGCTGCCCGTCGGCATGACGAAGGACGACACCATGCTCTGGCTCTCGTCCACGAGCAATACTGACCTCACGGGCACGGAGATCACGGCGCATCTGCGCGGCGATGAGACCGAGAAGCGCCTGCGCCTCCTCTACACAGAGAAAGCGCAGATCCAGAAGGACGGCACGACTACCATGACCGTCTGGAAGGGCGTCTCGGATGTGACTACAGCGAAGATCGGCATCACCGAGGATAATAAGGAGCTGATTGTCAAGACCGACGGCTCTGGCATCGACGAGGGCGATAAGCCAACGCCGAAACCGCCAACCCCCGATGACCTCAAGCGGCAGGCAGAGGATAACCGCAAGTCCGTCGTCGAGACGATGGCAGGCGCGGCAGCCCTCCTCGGCGCGGGTGCCGACCTCATGACGGGCGGCGGCATGGCGAGCGCATCCGTCGAGGCGGCGGCAGCACCCGGATTTGCCCCCTTTGCAGCCATCGGCGGCTCCTCCATGCGGCATGAGACGGGATCCCACGTCGATATGAAGGGCATGAACCTCGCCGTCGGCTTCTCACGCGAAGTGACGCGTGGCGACAACCGACTGATCTTCGGTCCGATCGTCGAATACGGGCGCGGCACATACGACAGCTATGTGAACGATGCGCACGGCGACGGCTCCGTCCGCTACATCGGCGGCGGCGCATTCGTGCGGCAGGAGCAGAAGGACGGCCTCTTCTATGAGGGCAGCCTGCGCTTCGGACGCTCGTCCATGGACTACTCCACGCCGCTGACCTCCTATAATACCGATGCGAACTACATCGGCGCACATCTGGGCTTTGGTCAGCGCGTCACGGAGCAGAGCGGCAACGAGCGCGAGCTCTATGTCCGCTACTTCTACACGCGGCAGAACGGCACGAGCGCGAAGCTCTCCACGGGCGAGCGTTACGACTTCGATGCCGTGCAGAGCCAGCGTCTGCGTACGGGTGCGCGGTGGACGATCCCGCAGAAGGGCGGTTCGTTCATTGTCGGCGCATCCATCCAGTATGAGCTTGGCGGCGACGCGAATGCCACCGTTCACGTTGGCGGGCTGTCCTACACAACCCCCTCGCCCTCGCTCAAGGGATTCTCCGGCAGTCTCGAACTCGGCTGGAAAGCTCCGATCGGGAAAAATGCCACCGCCGACCTCAGCGTCGAGGGCTGGGCGGGCAAACAGCGCGGCATCAGCTTTAACGCCGGCTTTAACTGGAAGTTCTAAAAGGGACTGCCGCCACCTTGGAGCAGCTCATAAGAGTGATCTGAAACAGAGCGCCCCCATCGGTACAATCACCGATGGGGGCGCTCTGCTGCAAAAGTTCGCTGCACATACAAAAAATCGCCGTGGTCTCCCACAGCGATACGCTTTCCAATGGTGCGGTTGGTGGGACTTGAACCCACACGTCTTGTGAACACTACCCCCTCAAAGTAGCGCGTCTGCCAATTCCGCCACAACCGCATAACAGTATGAAATTATGGTGCGGTCGAGAGGACTTGAACCTCCACGATGTTGCCATCACTAGCGCCTGAAGCTAGCGCGTCTGCCATTCCGCCACGACCGCGTGACTATTGAGTTGTAAAGAAAAAGGATGGTGCGGTCGGTGGGACTTGAACCCACACGTCTTGTGAACACTACCCCCTCAAAGTAGCGCGTCTGCCAATTCCGCCACGACCGCGTGTTAAATTGTATGGAAGTCAACAATGGCTGCGCCATCATTGACTAAGTGACTCAATCAAGACTGCCGTTCGCTTACGCTCCGACATTCTTGTTTCGCTACTTAATGGTGCCGAGGACCGGAATCGAACCGGTACGATCTTACGATCGGGGGATTTTAAGTCCCCTGCGTCTGCCTGTTCCGCCACCCCGGCGAAATGCAAAATGGAGCGGGTGATGGGAATCGAACCCACGTGACCAGCTTGGAAGGCTGGGGCTCTACCATTGAGCTACACCCGCATGGAGCTGGCGAGAGGACTTGAACCCCCAACCTGCTGATTACAAGTCAGCTGCTCTACCGATTGAGCTACGCCAGCAGCATTGCACAAGCGGCACGCGCCGCAGACGCTGTAGGATACGAAGTGGTGCCTCAGAGCGGAATCGAACCACTGACACGGGGATTTTCAGTCCCCTGCTCTACCAACTGAGCTACCGAGGCATAAAAATGGCGACCCGAAGGGGACTTGAACCCCTGACCTCCGCCGTGACAGGGCGGCATTCTAACCAACTAAACTACCGGGCCGTATAAAATGGAATGTCCTTGGTGGGCGATGACAGGATCGAACTGCCGACATCCTGCTTGTAAGGCAGGCGCTCTCCCAGCTGAGCTAATCGCCCATATAATGGTGACCCACCACGGAATCGAACCGTGAACCTACTGATTAAGAGTCAGTTGCTCTGCCAGTTGAGCTAGTGAGTCATGATAGGGGAAAGAAAATAGTGGTGGCTCACCCGGGACTCGAACCCGGGACCCTCTGATTAAAAGTCAGATGCTCTACCAACTGAGCTAGTGAACCTTTATCAGCGCCACAGAACCCGCTAAAAAAGGGTATAAATTGGCTGGGGTAGTTGGATTCGAACCAACGGATGCGGGAGTCAAAGTCCCGTGCCTTAACCGACTTGGCGATACCCCAACTATCCATGAAAACCACAGCAGAGCTGTGGCAAAATCCAAAATGGCTCCTCGAACTGGACTCGAACCAGTGACATTCTGATTAACAGTCAGACGCTCTACCGACTGAGCTATCGAGGAGTAATTGCGGCAACTACCTACTCTCCCACGCCGTCTCCAGCGAAGTACCCTTGGCCTTTGAACGCTTAACTACTGTGTTCGGAATGGAAACAGGTGAAACCGTTCAGGCATCATCACCGCATACTTGAATGAGTTTTGCTCACTCAAAACTTCACAGAAGAAACTGTAAGCAAATTGTGTTAGGATAAACTACCTTAGAATGTAGTCAAGCCCTCGACCGATTAGTGCTGGTCAGCTGCACACATTGCTGCGCTTCCACACCCAGCCTATCTACCTTGTCTTCTTCAAGGGGTCTTACTTCCTTAT
>NZ_DBHIVL010000103.1:0-6604 GCF_057271695.1 Centipeda sp. (in: firmicutes) | reverse complement strand
ATCGGCGTCGCTGCGGCGTGAAAATCGAAAAAATTGACGGCTGCGAGGAAAAATGACCGCCTAGAAGCCACTCTAAGCCCCCTGTTTTGGGGCGGGGCACATCAAAGTATGCGGAAAATGGGGATTTTTAGCACCTATATCCCATCAGGTGATTATACAAATAATAGACACAGGCAAGCGCGTATCGACATTGTATCACCCCCTCTGCTACTTGAGTGTCGGGGTGAGTAGCACAAAAAGTATAGCATGATTTTCAGGCTGTGCTATACTGGATCTGTAGGCGACCGAGCGAAGCGTTTTAGGCAATGCAAAAGCCCCCGTAGTTCCAGCTACGGGGGCTTTTGCATTGCCGCTTATGACTATTCCTCATCTTTTATTGCTATCATGAGGTCGTTGTCATCTTCTATGCGTAACATTCGGATATCACGAACACTTGGAGTAAACCAAGAATACTTTGAGGCGAGTTTGCGTGCGGCCAATACCGTTTTTACCGCATCTACATTTTCGTTCCCAAAGTAGACACTTCCTTGTTGACGAGAAAATCCATATTTTTCTAACGTGTTTTTTATGTCTGCATAAGCGTTTGTGGGAGTGTTCCCTGTATAGGTGTTGGATAGCATTTCGGTATCTAAATCGAAAGCGATTGCGTATTTTGCCATGTTTTTCACTCCTTTGTGAAAAGTTCTGTATGTACTTTCTGCTTAAAAGTCTAACTGAAATAGACATGATTGTCAATCATCTGCAATGGGAAATAGATTGAAAAATCATAGTGATAATGTTATACTGAGAATAGGCAAGCGCGTATCGAAACAGGTATCACAAACGACGAAGCCCCCGTAAGAAGTGGTGTTCTTACGGGGGCTTCTCGCACATTTAGGGGGCGTGCTCACACAAAAAGTATAGCATGATTTTCTGGGCTGTGCTATACTGAAAAGGTAAAAAAAATATATTGATACATTACGCGGGTTACTATAATATAGGCTGTTTTTCGTACGAGAGTTCGATGAATACTGAAAAGGTAAAAAAAATATATTGATACATTACGCGGGTTACTATAATATGCTGAAGATGGCTGAAGATTCAGAGAACGTTGCTATACTGAAAAGGTAAAAAAAATGTATTGATACATTACGCGGGTTACTATAAGGAGGGATTATCGTGTTGAGGGATGAGCCGCTGGAAGTGATTCGAGACCAGTACGAGCAGAAGAATATGGTCTTGGCGCAGTTCGGAGAGCAGGTTTCAGCTTGGACACTTTACGAGGATATTTACGACGACTTGGATATGGTGGTTCCCGTCGTCGTGATTGATGAGAGCGATGAGGATACAAAGCATGTGGTGCAGATGAGCGTTGCCGAGGCGGTAGAGCAGGCGGAGCATCGGAATGATATGCTCCTCGGCGGTTCGGTGTATTTCAAGGCGTTTATCAGTAAGGTGACAGCGAAAGAGATACGGGCGTTCATCGTGGATATGGACAATGTCTATGCCGGGACATTGCTGGCGGCATTACGGGCGGAATGGCGGACGGCGAACGCTGAGGCAATCCCGATGCCGACTTACATCGTGAACAGCGGGACAGGCTTGCACCTGTATTATGTGCTCGATACACCGTTGCCATGTTTGCGTCGCAACGCTGAGATGCTCGACCAGTTATATCGGCGGCTGGCTGTATTGAACACGACAAAGCGTGTGTATCTTGTCAGGCAGGTGCAATGGTTCGGACAAGATTTTCGGATTGCGGGCGGGCTGAACAAATATGACTGGACGAACACCATATTCCAAGTCGGGGACAGGTGGAGTGCTGTTGCGCTAGGGAAAGCCGTCGGATTGCAGAACGTCACGTTTGCCCAATACGGAGACCCGCCGCCGAAGAAGCCGCTTCGTGCAACACTGCCGAAAGGGCGCGTTTTTGCGCGGGAGGGGTGGCGGACGAATCGGGCGTTTTACGACTACACGCTGCGGACGTGCCGCGAAAAGACCAAGGAGGGCAATCGGTATATGTCCATGTGTGCGTTGACCGTGATTGCGTGGAAGTGTAACGTGCCGGTGGACGAGGTGGAGCGGGACTTGCTGTCACTGATTCCGGACTACAACAAGAACGCCACGCGCAAGATAAAACCGAGGGAGGTCAAAAGTGCACTGAAAATGTATAACGAGAAAGCGATGCTCACACAGCGGGAACGTTTGCAAGACTGGATTGGATGGGACTATAAGCCGATTAAGCGTAACGGGAGGACACGGGAGAAGCATTTGCAAGGTGCGAGAGCTATTCGTGACATCAACAATGAGAATTGGAGAAAAGGAAACGGGCGACCGACGGCGCAAGCGAAAGTCAAGGCGTGGAGGATCGCGCATCCGCGCGGGAGGAAAGCGGCTTGCGTCCGTGACACGGGACTGTCGAAGCCGACAGTATACAAGTGGTGGGACTGGGAAGCGTACGAATGGAAAAAAATTATGAAAGAGCATGGCGTGGAATCTGTAGATGAACTGCCGCGCCTTTCTGATATGCTCATGATGGGCGATATGAAGCCGTTCGACTGGAATCATATACCACCGGAGAAGGTGATTTCAGAGCGAGAGGCGAAAAAGAAAGGGCTTCCGTTGGGGTGTCCGTTGGTCAAAAAGCAGAGGGATGATGAGGATGAAAAACATTAAGCATAAGAATGTCTTGCGGTTTAAGCAGATTTCCTTGACCGAGGACATTCAGGCGATTGAATTTGTCTGCCGAGGATGTACGATGCGCGACAGGGATTTGGTGTGGGAAAGCTTTTTTAGCAGTATTGGCGGACAGATCGACAGGGAATACGACAATTCCTATTTGACGCTGGAAGAAGAACCGTCAAACCCTTACGACCCCGATGCGGTCATGGTTTTTTCCAGAGGGGAGATATTTGGCACTGTGGGCTATGTCGGCAGAGAGTATACGGGAAAGGTCAAAGAAATTCTAGGAAAATGCAAGCTGTACCGCGTAGATGTCGCAAACCCCGAAGAAGGTATTGACAGAGAAATGCGGCTCCTGCTTCGATGGACGGAATGAAGCCCGCAGCGGTGCTTGAAAAATCTTCGTGACGGTGATATATTATATCTAAAGGCGAACGAGTAGAGCGCTTTAGGCAATGCAAAAACCCCCGTAGTAGGCGCTACGGGGGTTTTCTTACGCCGTTTTGGGTAGGTGGCTTATGCCTAGGGCTGGCTACCTAATTTTGTGCCGTCCGTCCAACCACTTGCAGATGAAATAGGCGATGACATCTGCCAAAATTGACGTTAGCACCGAGTAGAGCATCTCCACGACAATGCACCCCCTTCCTCTACCTGTATGGGGGGCGGTAGCCTGTTTAGTGTATCACGGTCTTGATGGGATGAAAAGAGCTACCTCAGATGGAGGTGGCTTTTTGCTTGACATTCTACTAAGAATAGGATACAATCTAGTTAATAACCAGATACAAACTAATCTAAAGGAGGATAGGCGATGAAACTCGAGGAGAAGGACATCAAAAAATTGGAGCGCGTCATGCGGAAGTTCGGCATAAAGAGCGCGGACGAGCTTATAGCTGTCATTGAGCGTGGGCAGCGGTTTGGCAAACACGGGGGAGGGCGTCCGCGAATCATTAACGACGAGAAAAGGCAGCAGATAATCGCCGCGAAAGCGAGAGGGGAGACGCTGCAAGCCGTCGCCGATCGGCATGGTGTGTCCGTGAGTACCGTCAAGAACATCCTGCGAGATCAAAAAGAACGGCAGCAGTGAAAATGCGGCTCTACGAAAAAAATAAATCAAAATCTTTTAGATTATAACAAAACGCCAAAAAGAGCCGTCCCGAATGGCAGTGGTTCTTTTTGGTGTTTTGTTATAATTGATATTGACAAAAAATAGCGTTTCTGTTATAGTTTTTTGTCAAAAAGAATTAACACAAAGGAGGCTGTCATGTCGAGCGTTCATCGCGTCGTCGATTATCCGACTTTTGCTGACTCAATCAACAAAAGCAAGCGCAATAATCTAGTGTCGTTTGTGCGTGAGACCGCCAAATATCAAGCGGACATACCTGTGAGGACAGTGCAGGTAATGGCGCTTTCTGGATGGTCCGAGTACGAGAAGCCCGCAAAAGAGAAAAGGCGCGACAGCGGGGAAATCAGGGCGTTGGTCAAGTTTCGGGACGGCATTGTGTTCTTCGTCATAGACAATCTGGGGAACGGCGGGGAAGAGTTTCGCCATGTCTGCCTTGACGAGGAGGCTGTCAGATTCATCGGCGCGGCGGCAGAACGGCAAACGTCCGCGCCGACAATCAAGAAGAAGGACGGAACGCCATTCGCGGGATTTAACGGCGGCAGGAAAAAGAAAGAGCTGACAGACGAGGAGAAGGCACGAATCCTCGCACTGCGCAAAGCGGGAAACAACGTCAACGTCATCGCGCGGGAACTCCACATCAGCAACCGAATCGTGTCGGAGTTTGTCAAAAAGAATTAGAGCAAAAACACGAAACATCCGACAATCGAGAACTTGCGCGGATTATTTTGTCGGTGCTTGTGATTTCTCGTCCTGATTCGCTGCGGCTATGGTCATCGCTTTTGTGAAGTATGAACCGCGCTCGTTCTGGTTCTTGAGGAATGCGTCAAGACGTGCGTCATCCCCGTCCTCGTAAGCGCGACCATCACCGATGTTTTTGAGGACAATACCGCCGAGTTTAATTAAGTTCCGTGTGCGTTCTTTCCTCTCTTTTTCGCGGCTTCGTGCTTTCAGCGTGGCAAGCCTGTGCTCTGCCTGTTTGATCTGTTCATCAATCGTCAGTCGCTTTGCCATCTTTATCACTCCTTTTCCTTGATTGTAGCAGACGAGTGTGCTACAATCAAGAAAAATAAAACCCGACGAACAAAGAGAGGAAGGGCGCAATTACACAAACTTGCAGTTTGTATTGCGCTCTCCGAGGGGGAACGAAAGGAGCGCAGCGAAATGGCAATCTACTATGCCAAGGTCAATATTATTTCCCGTGGCAAAGGTCGATCTGCCGTCGCTGCCGCCGCTTACCGAAGCGGCGAACGAATCCGCAATAACTACGATGGCGTGCTGCATAACTACACACGCAAAAGCGGCGTAGTCTATGCGCAGATTCTTCTACCGAAGAATGCGCCCTCTCGTTTTGCAGATCGGGGAACGCTCTGGAACGAAGTGGAAGCCGGCGAACGAAAGAACGGACGCCTTGCCCGTGAGGTCGTTCTTGCCCTGCCGCGTGAGTTCGGACAGGAGGAACAGAAAGCTGCGGTCGAGGAATATTGTCAGACCTTCACGGGAATCGGCATGATAGCCGACTACGCCATCCACGACAAGGGCGATGGAAACCCGCACGCACACATCATGCTGACCGACCGACCGCTGACCGCAGACGGATTCGCCAAGAAGAAAAATCGGGACTGGAACAAGGATGAACTGGTCGAGGAATGGCGTGCTGCATGGGCAGAAATTTGCAACAGAAGACTGCCGCAGCAGGAACAAATCGACCACAGAAGCTATGAGCGGCGCGGCTACAAGGGAATCCCCGCCTATGTGCATGAGGGCGTCGCAGCACGCAAGATCGAACAGCGCGGCGGCGTGTCCTATCGCTGCGAGATGAACCGCCGCATCCGTGCCGATCGGCACGAAATGCGGCAGATCATCACGGAACGACAACGGCTGATAGAAGCAAAAAAACAACAGGAACAACAACGGCGTGAAGCAGAAGCGGCACGCCTGAAAGCATTGGAGGAAGAACGGCAGAAAAAAATAGCCGCTCAGGATGCCCTAGAAGCCCGTATACGGCGTTTAGAGTCCGAAGTGATAGTGAGGTATGGGGCGGAGGATAAAAACGCGTACAGGGGCATTTTGGACAGCGAGAGAGCCGATCTTGAAAAAGCGGATAAAGAGATCGCTGCGGAAAAGGCTAATGTCGCGAAAATGGAGGAGGAAGTGCGGGCTGCTACGGAAGAAACGGAAGGCGTGCAGCGTGAGATAGACAAGATGAATCGGGCGTGGTGGGGGCTGAAGAAGCACTTCCGTTACGTGAAGCTGAACCTCGATGAGATTCGGGAGCGCGAAGAAACTGCGAAGAAAGAGCTGCAAGAGGCGGAGAGAAAGCTGTCCGCAGCAGAACATCGCCGCACGTTGATACGTCGAAATATCGCTGATCGGCAGGAACGTGAGCGTGTGCAGCGGGGCATCGAGGCGACAAAAGCGAACGCCAAAGAGCGGCTGTCCTTGCAGTACTGGAAATATGACCTGACGGAGCAGATATTTTTAAGCGAGCGCGACACCATCCTTGCTGAAAAAGGACGGTGGTCGATGTCCGACACCATTGAAGTGGCGAAGAATATGCTGAAGATGGGGGAAACTGAGGACAGAGTAGCCGCTGCCGTCCAGAAGCACGCCCCCGAATTGAGCCGTTTGTCGGAGCAGCAGCGAAAAGAATCGGCGAAGAGTATCATGCTGCGGGCGTCGGATCGTCCGCAGCAGCCTAAAAAGCGCACCATCCACATGTCGCGCTCTCGTTCTCGAGACGATGACAGAGGGAGAGGAGGTCGCTGATCGGCGTCGCTGCGGCGTGAAAATCGAAAAAATTGACGGCTGCGAGGAAAAATG
>NZ_DBHIVL010000102.1:0-7281 GCF_057271695.1 Centipeda sp. (in: firmicutes) | reverse complement strand
GGCAAAAAAGATGCGTCAAGATGGCGTGGCTGAATTTATCAGTGCTTCCTAAACTTTGTCGCCCCTGTGGATTTTCACGGGGGCATTTTCATTTTCATAAAACAATTTCGATATTGAGAAATTTTCTCATTTACAAGATGGATTTTTTGTGTTATTCTCAATACAAATGAAAGGATGGTGTAAATATGCACGCAAAAAAATTATTTCCACGACTCCTGCTCACCCTCGCACTCGCCATGATGGCACTGTTCGCCGTCGGCTGCGGCGGAGGAGGAACCGGAGGCGACAAGGCAGCCGATACGAAGAAAACGGTGACGGTCACAACCTCATTTTTGCAGGATATGACGAAGCAGCTTGCAGGCGACTATGTGAACATCGAGCTGATTATCCCCGCAGGTGAGGATCCGCATCTCTACGTCGCGCAGCCCGCCGACCTTGAGAAGATCAAGAAGGCGGATCTCCTCCTCTACCACGGCCTGCACTTCGAGGGCAAGATGGCAGAGGTGCTTGAGAAGAAGGGCGTCGCGGTCACGAAGAACTTTGCGGACGCGAACATCAACTACATGGAGGAGGACGGCAAGAAGATCGTCGACCCGCATTTCTGGTTCGATGTCGCCCTCTACAAGCAGGCGACCGAGGAGGCTGCTGCGCAGCTCGTGAAGCTCCTGCCCAAGCACGAGAAGGAGATTCAGGAAAATCTGAAGAAGTATCTCGCAGACCTCGACGCACTTGATGTAGAGATCACACAGAAGATCGCGCAGATTCCCGAGGGTCAGCGCAACCTGGTCACGCCGCACGACGCATTCAACTACTTCTCCCATCGTTATCACGTGAACGTCATTGCACCGCAGGGTGTCAGCACGGACTCAGAGGTTGCAAATGCGGATATTGAAAAAACGGCGAACTACATCGTGGAGCACAAGGTCAAGGCAGTCTTCGCCGAGAGCACGACAAATCCCGAGCGCATGAAGAAGCTGCAGGAGGTCTGCAAGACGAAGGGCTTCGATGTGGAGATCGTCGGCGGCGAGGGCAGCGAGCTCTTCTCCGACTCGCTTGCGCCCGTCGGACAGAAGGGCGACACCTATATTACGATGTACCGCAGCAACATCGATCTGATTGTTTCGCATCTGAAGTAGCAGAAAAACGTTCGTTATCAGATCTTGTGGACAAACGGAAACGTAACCGTACGACACTCCTAAGCAAACCCTAGTGGAGCAAGCGGAGGCGAGTGTGCGACCCGCCCCCTGCGGATTTCTTTCGTTCAAGCGCAGCGCGTTTAAGAAGTCCGCAGGTATTTAGGCGGACGAGCACACGACCGCTTGCATAACGAGGTGTTTGCGTGGAGTTCGCACGGATAAAGAACTCATACAGAAGGGGCTCAGAATGGCAGGAACAAACAGTGTGATCCACGTCGAAGACCTCACAATGGCATACCGCGATACCCCCGTGCTCTGGGACATCGACCTCGATGTGCCGGAGTGCGTGCGCTGTGCGATCGTAGGACCGAACGGCGCGGGCAAGTCCACCCTGCTGCGGGGCATCCTCGGGCTGCTAAAGCCCGTCTCGGGCGCAGTGCGTCTCTGGGGCAAGGCACTCTCTGCCGTGCACAAGCAGATCGCCTATGTGCCGCAGCGCGGCTCGGTACACTGGGACTTTCCTACGACGGTCTTCGATGTCGTTCTCATGGGACGCTATGCCCATCTGGGACTTGTGCGCCGCCCCGGCAAGGAGGATCGCGCACTGGCGATGGACGCCCTCGATAAAATGAAGATGGCAGACTTCGCCGATCGTCAGATTTCAGAGCTGTCGGGCGGGCAGAAGCAGCGCGTCTTCATCGCACGCGCACTCGCGCAGGACGCACAGCTCTACATCATGGACGAGCCGCTTGCGGGTGTGGACGAGACAACAGAACGCATCATCATGGACAAGTTCATGGATTTGCAGAAAGAAAAACGCACCGTCATCGCCGTCCACCACGATCTCAGCACGCTCGATGCCTATTTCGACTATCTCGTCGTACTGAACCGCACGGTAAAGGCATCGGACTATCTCGCAGATATCGACAAGGAGGCGGCACTCGCGCGCGCCTACCGCATGAAGGAGTGAGCGATGGACATTCTGACGAACTACACCTTTCAGATCGTCGCGCTCGGCAGCGTCATCCTCGCCGTCGCCGCCGCCCCCGTCGGCGCATTCAGCGTCTACAAGGGGCAGAGTCTCATCGGCGATGCAATCGGGCACTCGACCTTTCCCGGCATCATTCTTGCCTACATGGCGTTCGCGACGCGCAGCCCCGTCATCCTCCTCGCAGGGGCGATTCTGGCAGGTGCGGCAAGCTACGCGCTCATCCAGCTCGCACACAGGGACAAGCGTCTGGGGCTCGACGCAAACCTCGCAATCTTCCTCTCGGGCTTCTTCGGCCTTGGTATGGCACTCAAGAGTTTTATCCAAGGAAATCCCGACTACGCGGGCGCGTCACAGGCGGGGCTCGGAACGTACATCTTCGGACAGGCGGCGTATATGCTTGAGGCGGATGTCCTGCTGATCGCCGTCGTGTCTGCCCTCGTGCTCACGCTCCTGCTGCTCTTTTACAAGGAGCTGAAACTCTTCGTCTTTGACGCGGAGTATGCGGAGGTCGTCGGATTGCCCTGCCGACTGCTGAACAGTCTGCTGCTCGTTATGACGATTGCCGTCATCGGCATCGGGATCAAGGCGGTCGGTGCAATCCTCATCAGCTCCTTCCTCATTATCCCCTGCGTTGCCGCAAATCAGTGGTCGAACAACTTTGCACGCGTGCTCCTGCTGAGCAGCCTCATTGGAGCCGTCTCCGCCCTCATCGGAACGTACATCAGCACGCTCGAGCAGGGCATGTCGACAGGGCCATCCATCATCCTTGTCGCCTCTTTGATCGCCTTTTTCTCCATTGTTTTCGGGACGAAGGGCATCCTCGGCAGAGTCTTGAAACGGAGGGGCACACATGGATGACGCACTGCTCGTACTCCTGCTGACGGCAGCAGCGTGCGCACCGCTCGGGGGCTTTCTCATCCTGCGCCGTCTCTCCATGATGGCGGACGCAATCAGTCACACCGTTCTGCTCGGCATCGTGCTCGCCTTCTTCCTCACACATGATCTCGGCTCACCGTGGCTGCTCTTCGGTGCGGCACTCATGGGCGTTGTCACGGTGTCGCTCGTCGAGCTGCTCGGCAAGACGCGCCTTGTCAAATACGACGATGCAATCGGTGTCATCTTCCCCCTGCTCTTTGCGCTCGCCGTCATACTCATCAGCAAATATGCGGGGAATGCCCACCTCGATACCGATATGGTGCTCATGGGCGAGGTCATCTATGCGGGACTGAACACGGTCGAGATCGGCGGCATGAAGATTCCCGCTGCCGCGCTCAAGATGGGCGGGCTCGCCCTCCTGATTACAGCGTTTATCACCGTATTCTACAAGGAGCTCAAGGTCTCCACGTTTGACGGCGAATATGCACGGCTCATCGGTGTGCCGACGGGCATGCTCTTCTACGCCTTTATGTCGCTCACCTCGCTCACGACGGTTGCGGCATTCGATGCGGTCGGTGCGATTCTCGTCATCTCGTTTTTCATCGCTCCCGGTGCGACCGCTCTGCTCTTTACAAAGCACCTGTCGCACACGCTCCTCCTCGCCCTTCTCGTCAGCATGATGAACTCCGCGCTCGGCTATGCGCTTGCCGTGCATATGAACGCCTCGATTGCAGGACTCTGCGCCGTCATAAATATGCTTGTCTACCTGCTCGCCCTGCTCATGGGGCCAAAGGGGGCTGTCACGACATACATCCGTCGCAAAAGAAGTATGTGGCAGATGCAGCGCGACCTCTTCCTGCTCCACATCGGCAGACACACGGCAAAACACATTGAGAGTGCGGAGAACCACACGGACGAGATCGGCGACCATCTGAAATGGGAGGAAAGTAAAGTGCGCCGCGTCAGCCGCGAGCTCATCGATCAGCGCCTCCTCCATCGTGAGGGCAGCTACTATCTGCTGACCGAGGCGGGCGCGGCGGCATATACGGCACTCTGCAAGAGATACTATATCTGAGGAAAACAAAGGGGCTGTTGTACGAAGTCATTTTGACTCCGTACAACAGCCCCTGTTCGTATGAGCGTTCAAAGTGCCCCTTCCACCGCTTCGCGGTGGAAGGGGCACCCCCATCTGTTACGACGTGAAGGAAACAGTCTCCTCCGCCTCGGTCTCATCGGGGTAAACCGGTGCAGCGGAGACATTGGTCGCTGCACTCACCGCCTCATCGAGGGTATCCGTGGCGGTGTTGTCCTGTGCTGCCTTTGCCTCCTGCACAGGTGCGTAGGCGTTCAGCACGCTCTCAACGAGGGCGACCTTCTCACCGTCGGAAAGTGCAGCCGAGTTTGCGATGATCTCCTGTACGATGCCGACGACCACGCCTGCGGTCTGACGACGCGACGTGCCGACCTTCTCATTGAGCTGCGCAACGGTCTTCGTGAGAACCTCTACACGCTTTTCCTGCGTCGGCTCAACGAGTGCGTCCAGTGCCTTGGTCTTGCCCTCGGCAATGTTCGCCGTATCATCCTCGGAGAGGTTCGGCACATCGGGGTTCACGGGCGGTGCGGGCGGCTGTGGGACTGGCGGAACAGGCTTGTCCGTTCCCTGCTCAGTAAACGCACCTACCTCCGTACCTGCCTCTGTCACATGTGAGGCAGAGTCACGCAGAAGTGTTCCTGTCGAACCGTCCGTGCGAATGGTATCAGCACTCACCATATCTACACGCAGTTCATGATCTGCATTCAGTTTGCTTCCCTGCCAGACACCGATCCCACCTGCACTAATGTCAATGAGATCATGCGACTCAATCTTTGATTTCCAAAGTGAAAGCTTATTATCCTTTGTAACATTGAGTTTGTTCTCATATCCGTTATAGCTTTGCCCGAGTATAAAGACAGCAGATGAATACGGAGTCTTTACCTCACTGTCATTCACGAGATTCATTGTCCCAGCCACAGCACCAAATGCATCCGCGGAGTGATTCATCGTAATCTTTGTATTGTCGAGGTGAATCGCTCCGCCGCGGGACATCTTTGTCTTATCATCCGCGAGCTCAATCGTTCCCGCTTGGAGTGTACCTTTCTCAGCAGTAATCGTCGTGTTCTTCAGTGTGATTTGATCGCCTCCGACTCCGATTTCCTTGGACTCCACGGTCATACCGTCTGCGCTCAACAGGTTGCCAATGCCCGTATATACTGTACTGTGTCCATCTTCCGTATAGATGAGACGATTCATGGCGACACCATGTACCGTGCCGACATCACGGATATCTGCATGGTCGAGATTTACCGCATGGCCCTCAATATCAACAGACTGATTCTTCATGCCGATGCCGCGAATTTTTCCGTGGAACTGCACCTCATTCCCTGCCGCCGACGTTGTGATCTCATCTTCTCCCGACAGGACACGCGAGCCGGCGACCACCTCCATCTCACCGCCTGAGCCGTCACCAAGATTAAACGTCACATCATTTCCAACCGTCACCTTACCGCCGCCGACAGCGACATCCGTCGAGCGGATCATACTTGTGCCGTCAATTGTAACCGTATGTGCAGGTGTCGACCGAAGGCTGTGCAGCTCGGTGGTGCTCGGTGTATGCGCCGTCTGATTGTAGGGAGTATCCTCTCCCTCGGTGGTTGTGCCCGCCATGATCTGGGCAAGCAGAGGAGTTTCAATCGTCGCACCCGTCAGATGCACCGTACCGCCCGTGAGCTTTACATCCTTCGCGTTGAGGTCTGCCTGCACTGCATAGGGATTCGACTCCCATGTGGGGCGCGTCACCTTCAGCGTCGAGTTCGTGACATTCAGCGTATTGGCCGCCGTACTTGTGCGTGTTCCCTCATACTCAATCGGCGTTGCCCAATGACGATTCTTCATCGTACGGCCGAGGGAGGAGATCGCTCCGATGTTCAGCATCTTCTCCGTGTGAATATTCGAGTTCGCGATATTCACGGCACCGCCCGTAATCTCGAACCAGTGATACCGATTCTGTCCCGTGATTCCGTTAATGGTAACATTTTCAAGCGCAACGGAGTTGTCCGCCGTCGCCGTCAGTGCCTCATGCTGCCTTGTGACATCCATATCTCCCGCACTGTCGAAGGATTTCTGCGCTGTAATGTCAAGACGCGCCGAGTCAATCGTGCTGTTCTTCAGCTCGACTTTCCCGCCACGAATCTCCGTGCTGTTCTTCTCGCGAATATGGAGTCCGTCCGCATGCACAACATTCTCGGGAGAGAGTTCCACTTTCGTTGTTTTGACAGGCGCATTATTCCGATCATCGGATACGAGCTTCGTCCATGCAGCAATCGCAACCTCTGCGCGATCCCCGTCGATGTGCGCACGGTCTGCATTGACCGCATAGCCCATAATATTGATCTCGGCATCCTTGCCTGTACTGAGTGCATTCACCGTACCGTGAAAATCAACCGTATTGCCACGCTCCATCGTCCACTTTGAGAGGTCGCTGTCATGATCCGCCCCCTCTTGCCAATACAGCTCCTTTGCCGCAACGACCTCCAGCATGCTCTCCTGCGGGTTCGGCACATCCTTGAGGTTGAACACAACACCGTCCGCAACGGTGACCTGTCCGCCGAAAAGGTTCAGCTTGCGTGCGATGTCAAACTGTGCGCCCTGATCGACGGTGATGGCACGCGCACCAAGCGCGCCCTCACGGATGAGGGTCTCCGTATCATTTTTGGTCACAACACCGAGCGTGGAGAGCGTCAGCGTGTTCACGTCGAGCACAGCATTCTGTCCGATATGGATGCCGTTCGGGTTGACGAGCACGAGATCTCCGCCGCCCGTCTGATTCATCGTACCGAGGATGTCGGAGAGCTGTGCTCCCGTGACCTGATTGACAAGCGTCCTGTTATTGGCAATATCGAAGTTCAGCGTCTCACCATTTGCGATGTTGAATGCCTGCCAGTTGATCTGACCGTCGTTCGTCGCCGTGATGGTTGCATTATTCGCAACACTGTCCCATGTGCCGCCGTTGAGGGTAATATCAGGGTTGCCGCCCACGACCTCGCCGCCCGTCGGCATGGCGAGTGCAGAGCTCGAGAGTGCGAGCGCAATGAGTGCCGCAAGGCTGCTGCGGCGCATTTTCTTTTTGAAATTCATTCCGTTCCTTCCTTTCCTATCCTTAGGGAAGCACTGATAAATTCAGCCGCATCATCTTGACGCATCTTTTTTGCCCGCACTGTGTCGGCAAATCCTCCACATAG
>NZ_DBHIVL010000101.1:0-7376 GCF_057271695.1 Centipeda sp. (in: firmicutes) | reverse complement strand
AGTGCGGGCAAAAAAGATGCGTCAAGATGGCGCGGCTGAATTTATCAGTGCTTCCATAGATTGTCTGTGTCAATATAGACGTTATTATCCAATACTTTCAGATGGCTCTCGGTGAGAATGTCCCGCAGCTTTTTGTTCTTTCCATATCCTTTCCGCACCTCCGCAAGCGGAATAATGCGCGAAAAAAGCTGCAGCTCAATCCCATTGGCAAAGGGGACTTCGAGCAGCCCCTGCTGTGTTTTCAGGAAACAGGTCGTCAGCTCATATTTTTGCAGACGTTTCAGTTCATTTGCAGACAACGCAGGCTGACCGACACTTTTCAAGTTCATCGAGTTGATCTCGAAATTATCCAAGTAGTTCATATCAATGGCGAGATGCTTCAGATGTGCCTCCTTCATCCCACGCTCGGTTACAATCATCGCCCGACGTTTATTGTCCGTAACCACCTTGATTGCAGGAATGAAGTCGCGATCATGAGAGAAAATGGCAAAGATATCCGTATCCGGCTCCTCATACACGGCGCGAACAATCGCCGCTGTCATAAAGGTATCGGCACTGTTCTTGCCGAAAAAACAAGGAACATAAGAATAGCTCCCTGCCCATGATGGTTCAGTCTTGCCAAATACATCGATCCGAAACAGCTCATGCTCTTTTTGGAGTTCCCTACAGCCCTTGTTAAAAAGTTTCTCTGTAATGTTCTCTGCATCAACGAATACATGTATTCTCACAACAGCTCTCCTCTGCAGCAGGAGGCACAGATACCACTTCCTGCGTTGACAGAACAATCTCTGCCTACTCTTTAATTCTCTTTTGCACTGCAAGTTTCCTTCTTTATTTACACATAAAAAAGAACTGCTGAACGAAATTTTCATTCAACAGTTCTCTCTCACAACAGCTTACGCCTTACCTGCAAGTTTCTTGTAATTGTTGTAGCGCGTCTCCGCATCCTTCTGCGTCTTCTCAAAGAGAGCCTCTGCAGCCTCAGGGAAGTTACGCTGAAGCGTCGTATAGCGGTTCTCACCCATCAGGAAGTCCTTGAACTTCGAGAAGTCCGGCTCCTTGGAGTCGAGGCTGAACGGATTCTTGCCCTTCTCCTCAAGCTGCGGATTATAGCGGTAATTCGTCCAGTAGCCGCACTCGACCGCGAGCTTGCCCTCAAGCTGCGCACAGCCCATGCCCTTGCGGATGCCGTGGTTGATACACGGCGAGTACGCGATGATGAGGGATGACCCCGGATATGCCTCCGCCTCGCTGATCGCCTTGAGTACCTGATTCTGGTCGGCTCCCATATCCACCTGTGCAACGTAGACGTAGCCGTAGGACATCGCCATTATGCCGAGATCCTTCTTCTTCGTCTTCTTGCCGGTTGCTGCGAACTCGGCAATCGCTGCCGCAGGCGTCGCCTTCGATGCCTGTCCGCCCGTATTCGAGTAGACCTCGGTATCAAAGACCATGACGTTGACATCCTCACCGGAGGCAAGCACGTGATCCACGCCGCCAAAGCCGATGTCGTACGCCCAGCCATCGCCGCCGAACACCCACTGCGAACGCTTGACAAAGTAATCGTGGTCGCTGTAGATGCGGCAGAGAAGTTCATCCGTGCCCTTCTCCTTCTCGAGCAGTTCACGCAAGAGGTCGGCGCGATCACGCGTGCCCTCTCCGCTGTCGCGCTTCTCAAGCCAGAGCTGCATTGCCGCCTGAAGTTCAGCAGAACCCTTCTTCTCCTCGATCGCCTGCGTCACCGCAGCCGCGATGGACTCACGCACAGCCTTCGTGCCAAGCAACATACCGAGTCCGTACTCCGCATTGTCCTCGAACAGCGAGTTTGCCCATGCGGGGCCGTAGCCCTTCGGGTTCTTCGTGTACGGGATCGCGGGTGCACTCGCTCCCCAGATGGAGGAGCAGCCCGTCGCGTTGGCGATCATCATGCGGTCGCCGAAAAGCTGTGTGACGAGCTTGGCATACGGCGTCTCGCCGCAGCCTGCACACGCACCCGAGAATTCAAAGAGCGGCTGCTCAAACTGCGAGCCGATCACCGTCGTCTTCTTCATCGGAACATTCTTGACCGCGACCTTCTCCGTATCGACGCCATAGTCAAAGTACTTCTGTTCCGCGCGAAGCTTGTCATCGAGCAGTGTCATGTCGAGCGCCTTGCCCGGGCAGACCTGCGCACAGTTGCCACAGCCGAGGCAGTCGAGCGTCGATACGGCAATCGTAAGGTTCATACCCTTTGCCGGACGAGATTTCACGGACTTCATGCCCTCGGGTGCCGCTGCAAGCTCCTCGTCCGTCGTCAGGATCGGACGAATCGTTGCGTGCGGGCAGACAAAAGCGCACTGATTGCACTGGATGCACTTCTCCGGCTGCCATACGGGAACGGAGATCGCCGTGCCGCGCTTCTCGAACGCCGTACCGCCGACAGGGAACGTGCCGTCCTCCATACTGAGCAGCTCAGAGATCTTGAGTTTGTCGCCCTCCTGACGGTTCATGACGTTCTGGATCTTCGTGATGAATTCCGGTGTCTTTGCATTGACCGGCACTTCCTCATCCACAGCGTCCTTCCATTCAGCAGGAACGTTGACGCGGTGGAGCGACTCAATGCCGTGATCGATCGCGCCGTTGTTCATGTTGACGACCTTCTCACCCTTGCTTCCATAGGACGAAACGACCGCATCCTTGAGATACTTGACCGCATCGTCAAGAGGAATGATATTTGCAAGTTTGAAGAACGCCGACTGCATAACCATATTGAAACGTCCGCCGAGGCCGAGTTCGCGGGCGATGTGAACCGCATCCACCGTGTAGAACTGAATGTCGTTGGAGGCGATGTAGCGGCGCATCGACGCAGGCAGGTGTGTATTCAGCTCCTCGTCCGACCAGAACGTATTGAGGAGGAACGTGCCGCCCTTTTTGAGGCCTGCGAGGAGGTCATACTGACGCACATAGGACTGCTGCGAGCAGGAGATGAAGTCCGCCTTGTTGATGAGATACGGGCTAATGATGGGCGACTTGCCAAAGCGCAGATGACTCATCGTGATGCCGCCCGACTTCTTCGAGTCATAAGCGAAGTACGCCTGTGCATACATATCCGTCTTGTCGCCGATGATCTTGATCGCGCTCTTGTTCGCACCAACTGTGCCGTCCGAACCAAGTCCCCAGAACTTGCACGCCGTCGTTCCCTCTTTCGTGAGGTTGATATCCCCATGAATCGGCGCAAGGCTACGGTTGGTCACATCGTCCTCGATACCGATCGTAAAGCCGTGGATCGGATCGTCCTTCTTGAGCTCCTCATAGACAGCAAAGACCTGATCGGGCGTCGTGTCCTTACCGCCGAGACCATAGCGGCCGCCGACAATGACAGGGTTCATGCCGGAACTGTAATACGCTGCCTTGACATCGAGATAGAGCGGCTCGCCGAGCGATCCCGGTTCCTTTGTACGATCGAGAACGGCGACCTTCTGCACCGTCTTCGGGAGATACTTGAAGAAATGTTCGATGGAAAACGGACGATAGAGATGGACGGAAAGCAGACCGACCTTCTCCCCCTGTGCGTTGAGATATTCGGCGACCTCCTGTGCCGTTTGGCAGACCGATCCCATCGCAATAATGATGCGCTCGGCATCGGGCGCACCATAGTAGTCAAAGAGATGGTGCTCGCGGCCCGTGATCTTCGTCATCTGCGCCATTGCCTCTTCGACGAGTTCAGGAATGGCATCGTAGTAGCGGTTGACCGCCTCGCGCCCCTGGAAGTAGATATCAGGATTCTGGGCCGTACCGCGTACCGCCGGATGATCCGGGTTGAGTGCGCGGCGACGGAACTCATTGACTGCATCCCAGTCGAGAATCTTCGCGAGATCGGCATAGTCCACGACCTCGATCTTCTGAATCTCATGCGAGGTGCGGAAACCGTCAAAGAAGTTGATGAACGGAATGCGTCCCTTGATCGCGACCAGATGAGCCACGGCAGCGAGATCCATGACCTCCTGCACGCTCGACTCTGCGAGCATCGCAACACCTGTCTGGCGTGCTGCCATGACATCCTGATGATCACCAAAGATGTTCAGCGAGGATGCCGCAATCGCACGCGCACTGACATGGAAAACACCCGGCAGAAGCTCGCCCGCGATCTTATACATATTCGGAATCATGAGCAGAAGCCCCTGCGATGCCGTATAGGTCGTCGTCAGTGCACCTGCCTGGAGTGAGCCATGCACTGCGCCGGCAGCGCCTGCCTCCGACTGCATTTCGATGAGACGTACCCTCTGTCCGAAGATATTCTTCATGCCCTTTGCAGCAAGGCTGTCAACGTGCTCCGCCATCGGCGACGACGGCGTAATCGGATAGATCGCCGCCACATCCGTGAAGGCATAGGAGATGTAGCCGGCAGCTGTGTTGCCGTCCATCGTCTTCATTTTCTTGGCCATGTTACTGCTCCCCTCTCAAATGGAAATGCGCCCGCATTCCAAAAAATATTAAAATATAATCACATGAGCAAAGAATTTGTCCCCTCTCATTCATTTTGATAAAAAGAATCAAAAAGAATATCTATGGAGGAACACCGATTCAATACTTTCTGTTTATTATACAACGTAACATCAGGCTTGTAAACAGGATAGGCTTTCTCAATGCTGGAAAAGACTGTGTTTTCCCATTGTTTTTGTTGATAGAAACATCTAATCTTCCTATCAAAAAAACGAGCCGCACTCAGCAGCTCGTTCGTCCAAGAAGTGGATGTATGGTTGGTCTGAGATCGCGCACGCGTATGAGATGAAGTGCCTCTGCGAGGTCGATGTCACGGCGGCTGCCGCCCTCCTCATATACATAGAGCGGGGTCTCTATGCCGATCTCACTCGCGGGCATATAGATATACTCATCGGTATTCCGATCACCGAAGATAATGCCGCGCAACAGCTGCGCCTCGCGTATCAAAACATATCCCTCCGCCAGAGCATATAGACCACGGCAGACGACACACAGACCGCAATGATGACGACACGCATAAATCCGAGCGGGTCACCCTCGTACGGAACGGGTACATTCATGCCGAAGAAACTCGAAATTACCGTCGGAATCGCGAGAATGATCGTGATCGCCGTCAGGAATTTCATCACGAGGTTCAGATTGTTCGAGACAATCGAAGAGAAGGTATCCGCGAGACGCGCAAGGATCTTGCTGTACATCTCGACCATCTCGCGCGCCTGCTTGTTCTCAATGATAACATCCTCGAGCAGATCCTCATCCTCCTCGTACATCTTAAAGATATGATGCACCGAGGTATTTGTACGCAGACGCATGAGGCGGTCGAGAACTGCGCCGTTCGAGCGCAGTGCCGCATTGAAATACGTCAGACCCTTTTGCAGCTGTAAGAGGCGCAGGATCTCACTGTTCTTCATATCGTGGCGCAGACGATCCTCGATCTCCTCGGAGAGCTTGCTGATCTGGCGCAGATAGCGCAGATAGAATACATCCGACTTGTAGAGGATCTGAAAGAGGAAGCGCGTCCGCTTGTAGGTACGGAACAGCTTCGCCGTGCGCTCGTTGAACTCCGCCATCACGGGAGTTTCCTCAAGACAGACCGTAATGATGTGCTCGTCCGTGAGGATGATCGCAAGCGGCAGCGTATCGTAGCTGTCCTCACCGCGATAGACCGGCACATTCGTCAGGATCATGACCGAGTCGTCCTCGACATCCGTATGTGACCGCTCCTCATCGTCAAGCGCGGAGCGCAGGAAGTCCGGATCAACCTCCGTGAGCGTGCTGACGACTTTCAGCTCGTACGGCGTCGGGTTGACAATGTTGATCCATGCCCCCTTTGTGAGTGTCTTGAGCGACAGCTCCTGCAGAGGACCTGATTCCATGGATTTATAGATTTGCAGCAATGGTGGACGCTCCTTTCCGACCGCCCTCTCCCGTCACCGCAAAGTGCAGATGCGAAGAGAGGACGGATACATATGTGGGGGTCGGGCTGCAAAGGTGTATCGTCCATGCTCTTCACTTCCTTCCATAACATTCAAAATGACCGAATGAATTGTAACGCAAAATGCGCCGCTTGTCCAGAGCGGCGCAGAAAATGTTATACGTTGAAACGGAAGTTCACCACATCGCCGTCGCGCATGACGTACTCCTTGCCCTCCAGACGGACAAGCCCCTTGTCACGCGCCGCAGCCACGCTGCCAAGTGCAACGAGGTCGTCATAGTTTACGATCTCCGCACGAATAAAGCCGCGCTCGAAATCCGTGTGAATCTTCCCTGCCGCCTTTGGTGCCGTCGTTCCGCGTGTAATCGTCCATGCACGGCACTCATCCTCACCCGCCGTGAGAAAGGTCTGGAGGCCGAGCAGCGCAAAGGCTCCGTGAATCAGACGGTCAAGCCCGCTCTCGGACAGCCCCAGATCTTCGAGGAAGACCGTTGCCTCCTCTGCATCGAGCTCGGCGATCTCCTCTTCGAGACGCGCCGAAACCGTCATCACCTGTGCGCCCGTGCGTGCGGCATACTCCTTGACCGTCTGCACGTGAGGGTTCTCCGCGTCCGCCGTCGCCGCCTCATCCTCACCCACATTTGCGATGTAGAGAATCGGCTTGCGTGTGAGGAGATTCAGGTCGCGCAGCATCGCCTGCTCCTCTTCCGAGAGTTCCACCTCACGTGCAGGCTGCCCCTCATCGAGTGCAGTCTTCAGACGCTCAAGCGCGGCATGCTCCGCCTTTGCCTCCTTGCTGCCCGATTTAAGCAGTTTCGTGACCTTCGCCATGCGCTTCTCAACGGCCTCGAGGTCGGCAAGACAGAGTTCCGTCTCGATGATATCAATGTCGCGCAGCGGATCGACCGCACCCTCAACGTGCGTGATGTCTGTACTCTCGAAGCAGCGGACAACGTGCGCCACGGCATCCACCTGACGGATGTGCTCGAGGAATTTATTGCCGAGTCCCTCGCCCTTGGAGGCGTCCTTCACAAGTCCCGCAATATCGACAAAGCGCACGCTTGCGGGCGTCGTCTTCTTGGAGTGATAGAGATCGGTCAGCACCGTGAGCCGCTTATCCGGCACTGCAACCACGCCCACATTCGGCTCAATCGTGCAGAACGGATAATTCGCCGCCTCTGCGCCCGCCTTTGTAATCGCATTGAACAGCGTACTCTTGCCCACATTCGGCAGGCCGACGATCCCAACCTCAAGATTGCTCACTCAGATTCCCTCTTTCACAAAACTACGTCTTGCTCATCTTCTTCACACGATAATGCACTCGTTATGTTATATCAAAAAAAAACAACGAGGTCAATGATTCCGCATATTTCGTGGTAACGGGATGAAAGCATTGCCCATATTAAGGAAGCACTGATAAATTCAGCCACGCCATCTTGACGTATCTTTTTTGCCCGCA
>NZ_DBHIVL010000100.1:0-7501 GCF_057271695.1 Centipeda sp. (in: firmicutes) | reverse complement strand
AGATTGGCGTAGATTTTTTCGTCCGAACAAGGAGGCAAACCGGACGCATAGCAAAGGCTATGTGGAGGATTTGCCGACGCAGTGCGGGCAAAAAAGATGCGCTAAGATGGTGGTGCTGAATTTATCAGTGCTTCCCAAGCATCGGAAAGGAAGAGAGATGTTGTTAAAGAAAAAGCTCCCCGTGCTTCTTCTCTGTATGTTGTGTGTCTTGCTCACGGCATGCAGCATACCAAAGACGGGTGAGGAGAAGCCGGCGGCATACACGGTTACGGATATCGAGGGAACGGTGGTTGACTTCCCCGCCCCGCCGCAGCGCATTGTCACGCTCTCGATGAGTACAGATGAGACGATGCTGGGTCTGGTCGAGCCGGAGCGCATCGTGGCGGTCAACAGTCTGCTCGACGATCCCGTGAGTTCCAATGTGACGGGGCTTGTCAAAGGGATTCCGCAGCGCATCGGCAATCCGTCGGTGGAGGAGATCATGGCGTTGCAGCCCGATCTCGTCGTCGTCCCGGACTGGGGTGATCTCACGATAGTACCATCGCTGCGTGAGGCGGGACTGAAGGTCGTCGTCTGCAAGGGAGCGTCCAATCTTGCGGAGATTCGTGAGACAATTACACTGCTCGCTGCAGCGACAGGGGAGCCGGAGCGCGGGCAGAAACTTCTCTCCATGATGGATGCAAAACTTGCGGAGATTCGGGCAAAGGTGGAGCGGATTTCACAGGGGGAGCGCAAGCGCGTCGTTCTCATCTCTCTCATGGCAGGGTACGGCGGTCTTGGCAGCAGCTTTGATGAGGCGTGTCGCCATGCGGGCGTGATCAACGGGCGTGCCGAGCTTGGCATTCGCGACTTTCAAGTGATGACGAAGGAGCAGCTCGTTCAGATCGATCCCGATATCCTCTTCCTGCCGACATACAACGATCATGGGAAATACGATGTGGAGAAATTCCGCAGGGAGTATCTGGACGACCCGTCGCTGCAGACGATGCGGGCGATTCGAAGCAAAGCGTTTGCAGAGCCGTTCGAGGGCTATCTCTACAACTGCTCGCAGGACTTTGTCTTCGGCGTGCAGGAGATTGCGTACTGCGTCTACGGCGATGAATTCAAGCAGCCTGAAGATGAACATCTTTCGGCAGTCGAGTAAGGGGAGGGGGAGATTTCTTTTTGAACGAAATGGTTCGGGCGGACGGACTCTATGCGGGATATAACGGAAAGGTCATCCTTGCGGATGTCTCGTTCCGCGTCGGCGCGGGGGAGATTGTCGGGCTGATTGGGCCCAATGGCGCGGGTAAGAGCACCCTCCTCAAAACGCTGCGCGGCATCCTCCCCGCACTCTCCGGCTCTGCCGCATTGATGGGGGCTGACATCCGTACGCTTTCGGCAAAGGCGTTTGCGCGGCGCGTCGCCTATCTGCAGCAGCGCGTGGAGACGACGTTTGACTATACGGCACGCGACATTGTGCTCGCAGGACGCTACCCCTATCTCTCGTGGTGGCGGCAGGAAAAGGCGGACGATCATGCGATCACTGAGGCATGTATGGAGTACACGGGCGTCTTGGAGCTTGCGGATAAACCGCTTCATGCCATGTCGGGCGGGCAGCGTCAGCGCGTCCTGCTCGCGAAGGTGCTTGCTCAGCAGACTCCAGTCCTCTTTCTTGACGAGCCGGCGACGGGGCTTGACCTCATCTATCAGGAGGAGATCTTTCGCTTTTGCCGAGAACTCGCTGCGGCGGGCAAGACGGTTTTGTTTGTGGCACATGAATTGAGTCTTGCCGCACGCTTCTGTTCGCGTCTGCTGCTGATCGCGCACGGTACGCTCCTTGCCGACGGTGCGCCGCAGTCGGTGCTGACGGATGAGCTCCTGACGCGGGCATACGGGGCATCCGTGCGTGTTGTCGAGAATCCGCTGACCCATCATGCGGAGATCTACACGGAGGCGGTTGATGGACGGGAGAATGCGCACCTTCTTCGCGTCATTCTTGGCAGAGAGGAGAGGGGGGAGACGAAGATATGAGTTTTGGACGGACACAGCTCTTTCTGTGTGCCCTTGTCGGTGCGCTCCTCTTTGCGATTCTCCTGTCTATGAGCTCGGGGCAGTATGACATTCCGATGGAGGCGGTCGTCGCCTCCTTTGCCCATGCGGCAGGGCTTCCGATTCTCACCGATGTCGTCGTGACACCGGAGCAGGAGGCGGTGCTCTGGCACATTCGTCTCCCGCGCACACTTGTTGGCATGATGGTTGGGGCGGGGCTCGGTGTCTCGGGAGCTGTTTTGCAGGGGATCTTCAGCAACCCGCTCGCCGACCCCGGCATCATCGGTGTATCGAGCGGTGCCTCCGTCGGTGCAGTGCTCGCTATCGGTCTCGGCGTGACGGCGGGCAGCGTGATCTCCCTGCCTGCCTTTGCATTTACAGGCGCAATGCTCGCCGTTGGCTTAACCGTCGCACTGTCGATGCGGCACGGCCGGATTCCTGTCATGACCCTCCTCCTTGCGGGCGTTGTGGTGGGGATGTTTCTCGGAGCGTGTACGGCAGCGATTCTCACAGTGATGAATGAGCAGAAGATGCAGCAGTATCTTTTCTGGACGATCGGAGGACTGGACTATCGGCGCTGGGATCACGTCCTGCTCGGCATTGGTCCGATCGGGGTCGGCGCATCTGTTATGGTGTTCCTCGCACGTCATCTGAATCTGCTCGCGTTTGGGGAGGTGGAGGCGCGTGCGGCGGGAATGCCCGTAACGGCATTCCGTCTGCTCTTCCTCGTACTCGCTGCGCTGACGACGGCATCGGGGGTCTGTATCAGCGGCAATATCGGTTTTGTAGGGCTGGTCGTACCACATATGGTGCGTCTTCTGATCGGTCCCGATCATCGGCGGCTGCTTCCCGCGAGTCTCCTTGCGGGGGCGGTGTTCCTCGTGCTCTGTGATTCTCTGGGACGTATCCTGCTCTCGGGCATGGAGATCCGCGTCGGCATTATGACAGCGTTTATCGGTACGCCCTATTTTCTGTATCTCCTGCGTAGGCATATGAAGGCGGCATGATATGAGCGAGAATAATACTTTGCGGAAAGCGTTCGCTGCCTCTTTCCTGCTGCACTGTGCAATCATATTGATCGCAGCGGCATTGGGACCCTTTTCTTTTGCAGAACCTTCTTCGGCGGAGTACATGCTGATGGAGGTATCGTTCTATGATGGGGACGGAGATATCAGCGGCGCAGGGAGCAGCGGCGAGGTTCTTCCCGAAGATGCGGTAAATTTCCCAGATGATCCTGTTTTGCAGGAGGACTATGTTGTGCAGGATCAGCGTCCTGTTCAGTCGCGTCCGGTTCGGCGAAGAACGGCAGCTGCGGTCGGGAATCAGGGTCGAGCGGGAGGTGATTCCTCCGGGAATCGTACGGCGGGCAGTGGAACGGGACACAGCTCCGGTACAGGCGTGAGAGGCGGTGGGGGGGCGGGGAATGCACCGCCCCCGCCGCCCAGGGAGCGTGTGGAGGCGAGTCTTCGCTCAGAGGCTGCCCCCGACTATCCACAGGAACTGATTGATGATGATATAGAGGGGGTGGTTGCCATCAAGATTCTAGTCGCGTCCGATGGTTCCGTGGAGGATGTCAGTGTCGAGTCCTCATCGGGCTATCGTGCGATGGACAGAGCCGCTGTTGCCGCAGGCTGGCGGTTCCAGTTCAATCCGGGGGATAATGGACGGAGGGGGGTGTGGAAAAAGACATTCCGCTTTCAGTTGAATTGATATGGAGGTATGACAATGAAGATGTGGAACAAGAAATTTCTTGCAGCAGCGGTCGCGCTCTCAGCGATGACGGGGCAGGTCTATGCGGCGGAGACAGCGTATACGGGGGGAGAAGCAGATGAACTGATGCCGACCTACTCCCTCGGTGAGGTCGTTGTGACCGCAACACGTACGAAGAAGCGGGATATCGATGTGCCCGCCGCGACGACGGTCATCACGGCAGAGGACATTAAACAGAGCGGCGCGTCGAACGCCGCAGATGTGCTCTCGAAGGTCGACGGCTTCGTCTATAAATCCTTCGGCCCCAACGGCGCAGCGATGGGAGCCATGACGAATGAAGTAAATCTGCGTGGGATTAAGGGCGGCGCGCTCGTCCTTATGAACGGGAATCCGATTGCATGGCGTGGAAAGTATAACCTCGACCAAATCCCTGCAAGCAGCATCGAACGTATCGAAATTGTCAAAGGGAGTGGGTCTGTTCTCTACGGCAGTGAGGCAGTCAGTGGTGTTGTCAATATCATCACAAAGAAAAAGGGCACAAACGAGGTTCATGTGGGCTTTGGCAACTATGGACAGCGCAGCTACGGTGTCAGCGTCGGGGATGAGCGCGTTAGCTTCTACTATAACTGTGATAAATGGGGAAACAGAGACGGGCTTAACTATGCAAGTGCATCGACTGCTCGTTTTAGGGGAGAGACACGTCAGAATGTCAGTGATATCATTAGACAGAATGTAGGGCTTTCTTATCAAGTGAACCCCAGACTGAATTTCCTTTTTGGTTACTATGAAACGGAGGGAAAATATACGCGTGAAGTATCTCAGGCACGTGGAGGCAGTTCAAGATTGCGTGTGGGGGATGTAATTCAATCCCGTAAATATGAAACGAAACAGTATATTACGCAGTTGAATTATCAAGATGCCGATTGGAAGGGGAATTTGTTCTATAATACGGGGAATTTGGCATATGAGGGACCTACATATATCACAAATTCATGGCAGAGAAGGAATAGTTGGTACCATACGCGTGAAAAAAACAGTTCATACGGTATGGATGTACAGCGCACTTGGAAGATGAGTCCAAAATCTACCGCAATATTGGGCTTTGACTTGGTTCACGAAATGTATGCAGTTATTCCTACGTCTCATCGCCCGAGTAATGAACGGTATTCGCGCAACAACTGGGGGATCTTTGGGCAATGGGAGCAACGCTTCGATGAGAAGAACACGGGGATTTTCGGATTGCGTGGGACGTGGACAACGGGTGCCGCACGCAGTCAGAACTACAGCAATCTCAGTGCATCAGGGCAGTGGCTGCACAAGCTCAATCGCGAGAACAGCCTATACCTGAATATCAGCCAATCCTTCGTCATGCCAACCTTTGCACAAATGTATAACGATAATGCTGCACAGCTTCCTTCACCGAATCTGCGCCCGCAGAAAGGCATCAACTATGAAATTGGTTGGAAGCAGAATCATGATGGGCACGTATGGAAAGCCGCAATATTCCATATACGCGTTAAGGACAATATCATGCCACACGTTGACGATCTGTCAAATCCAGTGCGCTACTATACGAATGAGGAGATGCGGAACGTTGGGGTGGAACTCTCCAATGAAATTCAGGGAGCGAACGGATTCTCCTACAACTGGGGTGTAACGTGGCAGAATCCGATGACAAAGAATACTGAGAATAACCTTGGATGGGTGCGTACATTTGGAAAAGTTCAGCTGACAGGAGGCGTGAATTACCACAAAGGGAAATGGACGTCTGCGCTCACGGCTTCTTATCTTGCAGACCGTGTACAGACGCCAAACAGCAAACCCGCATTTCGTTCTAAGCCTTATCTGCTCACGACATGGAACACAACATATGCGCCCGATGAGAACAGCGAGATCAGTCTGCACATTGACAATGTGCTCGACCGTGATGATACGACGATGCACAGCAGTGTCAACCGTTACCATACGGCACCCTTCAACTATCTCCTCAGTTACAGCTACAAGTTCTAGGAAGGATGCTCCTCTGTTCTTTACAGCCCGTGAGAACGGTGTTAAAATATCGTCCATAAAGGACGTACAATCATGGGGCTAGAACGGGGCATTTATGATTACACTGGCGAATCTATCCAATGCGGACTGCGATGTGGAGAATTTGCTCCAAAACAGTTCGGATACACTTCCGACAGTCCTGCACACGCACATGCTGGACGGCATCGAGTTCATGCTCTGTGCGCCGTGGGATCGTGCGATGTTTCCACCGACCTATATCAAGGGCGTGCATCTCCTGTTCTGGCCGACGTGGGTGGATTTTTGGCGCGGCAACCGTGCGGCACTCATAGAGGAGTTCGGCAGCGAGGAGAATATCCGCGCCTACTACGGATCTTTGCACGTCAGTGACTGGATCGCAGCGTGGAAGGAGAATCTGTGGCAGGCGGCAGAATGTCAGCCGCAGTACCTCGTCCTGCACGTCGCGCACAATCGCACATCCGAGATGTATACGCGTGCATTTGCCGCGACGGATGAGGTTGTCATTCGTGCGACGATCGAACTCGTGAATGAAATCGCGTGCGAAATCCCTGAGGGATGCAGACTCCTTTTTGAAAACCTCTGGTGGCCGGGGTTGACCTTTTGTCAGCCGCATCTGGCTGCGATGCTCTTGGAGGAGGTTAATTATCCCGCTGTGGGCTTTATGCTCGACACGGGGCATCTGATGAACACGAATCTCGATCTGCGGAGCGAAGCAGACGGCGCGTCGTATGTGACGAAGATCTATCGGAATCTCGGCGAGGTGGGGAAGTACGTCTATGGTTTGCATCTGCACCAATCGCTTTCCGGCTCGTATGTACGTGAGATGATGCACCGCCATGCAGGCGCGTGCGATCCTCTGGACTGGCAGACGGCGATGGAGTACGTCATACGCGTGGATCGGCACGAGCCGTTTCAGACAGAGGCGGCACGTCGGATTCTTGACGCTGTGCAGCCGGACTATCTCGTGCACGAGTTTTTGCAGCGTTCGCGTACGGATTGGGAGCAGAAAATTCGTACACAGCAGTGTGCGCTCGGTGTTTTATAAAAGTGTCTCTGATAAAAGGACAGCTGCGTGCGAAAGGTATGCGGCTGTCCTTTCTTTTTGTTATCAATGCAATGAATCCTCAACTACCGCTTGCATATATGAGCGAATATGGTACAATAAGCCTACATAATTGAGCGTTAGTTTTTTGGAGGGAATGCAATGTTTGACAATGAACAGTGCCGCTGCCGGCGGTGCGCAGGATTTTGCAGGGACGATTCAGGGGATTGTTGCAGGTCATGAGAAGAACGAGCTCTTCACGAAGCTGCATGGCGGTGAGCCGTATGCCGCTGACCTGAACGCGCTGATCGACTGTGTGAACGAGGAGCTGGAATACCAGAGGTTCCGTCTGCGCACGGTCAATGAGGCGGTCAAGTCCGGTATGTGGTATATGAAGATCAATCCGGATTTCAGTATTGCGTACGCGATCTGGTCGGATGAGTTTCGCCGTATGGTCGGCTTCCGTGGCGAGTCGGATTTCCCGAACACGATCGAGTCGTGGAGCTCGCGTCTGCACCCCGATGATGTGGAGGGGACGTTTTCTTCCTTTAACGCCTGTATCCGCGATCTCAGCGGACGCACGATGTATAATGTGGACTACCGTCTCAAGGAATCGCTGATAAAATGAAGTCCGTCAGATTGGCGTAGATTTTTCGTCCGAACAAGGAGGCAAACCGGACGCATAGCAAG
>NZ_DBHIVL010000099.1:0-7502 GCF_057271695.1 Centipeda sp. (in: firmicutes) | reverse complement strand
TCACTCTGTGACCTGTTTTCGTGTGCCTTTATTTACCGGCTGTACTTTCAACCTTCTCCTTTACGAAATAGAGTAGGCACGACCGTTTCCAAGTCGCACCCCGTGACGAAATCCGTCAGGCAAGGAGTCGTAGGTTTCCCCTTAGACGATCCTTGCTCGGAGTTGGTTGAGGGAAATCCCTCCGTCAGCGCACGAATGTGCCGCTCTTGCCGCCGGACTTGCGCTCAAGGCGGATGTCCGTGATCTCCATGCGCTTGTCGAGTGCCTTGCACATATCGTAGATGGTGAGCAGTGCGACGCTCACAGCGTGCAGCGCCTCCATCTCGACCCCCGTCTCGCCCGTGACCTTCACCGTCGCCGTCGCATGTACGGCGCAGCGCGGAATCTCCTCGAGCTTGAAGTCCAGCGTGCATTTGGCAAGCGGCAGCGGATGGCAGAGCGGGATCGTGTCCGACGTGCGCTTTGCCGCCATGATGCCCGCGATGCGTGCGACACCGAGCACATCGCCCTTCGCTGCCGTGCCGCCCGCGATGGCGGCGTATACATCATCGCTGACATAGATGCACCCGCTCGCGACAGCCTCGCGATGCGTCTTCTCCTTGCCGCTGACATCCACCATGACGGCTGCGCCGCCTTCATCGAAATGCGTCAGTCCCATATTCGGCATATTTTCCCCCCTTTCTGATTGAATATGTCCATCATAGCGTAACTTATGTTGAAAATCAATCGTTTCACCTCATGTTCCTCTAAAAGTAGCGGGGATAGAAGACGGAAAAAATTTTTCTCATTTACGAAAAACCATAGAGAAAATTTATTTTGTGTGTTATAATCAATAAGAAGAATGTATAAATGAGAATGGTTTTTAAGAAGAGGATTAGTCTGGAAGAAACTGTTCGAATCAACATAAACTGTGTATTGTATATGGCGTGCTTGTGGAGCATTCACGCAAACCGGCGGAGCAGGGAGAAAAGCTATGCGGGAGGTTCGTGTTCAGGACGCAGTGGGGATGATCCTCTGCCACGATATCACGGAGATTGTGCGCGGTGCACGCAAGGGAGCGCGGTTCCGCAAGGGCGATGTGATCCGTGTGGAGGATGTCGAGGTGCTGCTGCGGCTCGGTAAGGAGCATATCTACGTCTGGGAAGATGACGAAAATATGCTGCACGAGAACGATGCGGCGGCGATCCTGCGTGATCTCTGTCAAAGTGAATACATGACGGCGAGCGAGCCGAAGGAAGGCAAGATCGAGCTGACATCGACGGTCGCGGGCGTGTTCGAGGTGAATGAGGATGCGCTCGATGCGGTGAACGACATCACGGATGTGATGATTGCGACGATCGCGCAGCACTTCCCCGTAAAGGAAGGCACGAAGCTCGCGGGGATGCGCGTCATTCCGCTCGTCATTGCAAAGGATATTATGGAAAAGGTGCGCAAAACGGCGGGCACGGAGCCCCTGCTGCGCATTTTGCCATACAGAAAAATGAAGGTCGGCGTTGTGACAACGGGCTCTGAGGTCTTTCACGGGCGCATCAAGGATACGTTTACGCCGGTCATCGACAGCAAGCTGCGGGCATTTGGGCTGCGGGTGGATGAACACCGCCTTTCGGACGACGGGACGGAGCACACGCGCGCGGCGATTGAGGAGCTGCTTGACTGCGGCATGGATATGGTGCTCTGCACGGGCGGCATGAGCGTCGATCCTGATGATCGTACGCCCGCCGCGATTCGCGCGACGGGGGCGCGCATTGTGACCTACGGTGCGCCTGTGCTGCCGGGGGCGATGTTCCTGCTTGCCTACTATGAGAAGGATGGACGGCAGGTGCCGATCATGGGGCTGCCGGGCTGCGTGATGTACTCGCCCGCAACGATCTTTGACATCATCCTCCCACGCGTGGTAGCGGGCAGCGAGTGGACGCGCCGCGAGATCACGCATCTTGGCATCGGCGGGCTCTGCATGGAGTGTAAGGTCTGCCACTATCCCGTGTGCCCGTTTGGGAAGTGAGGAGACGGGCTCTCCACAAACAGGGCGTTTTGTGACATTTTGCACAGACAAATGCGGAAAAAACTTGTATAAAAGAGATGTATATAAAATAGGGAGAAACTATCATCATGCAGGACATCGAACTCGAACAGGCAATAGAGATACTGCTCGCGCATGCTTCGTCCGTCACGGAGACGGAGGATGTTCCCCTGCTCGATGCCGTGGGGCGTGTTGCGGCGGAGGAACTGTGTGCGGGGTTCGACAACCCGCCGTTTGACCGTTCGCCGCTCGACGGCTATACGTTTGCGGCGGCGAGCACGCGCATGGCGACGGCGGAGAGTCCCGTTACGCTGCGTGTGATTGGCGAGGAGTGCGCAGGGGCTTTCTTTGACGGTACGGTCGGTGTGGGCGAATGCGTCCGCATCATGACGGGCGGTGCGATTCCGAAGGGCTGCGACTGCGTGGTGCGGCAGGAGGATGTGCGTGAGGATGGGGACACGATCTGCCTTCCGTTCACCTCCGAGTCGTACGAGAACTACTGCTATGCGGGCGAGGATATCAAGAAGGGGACGGTTCTCCTGCGTCGGGGACAGCGCGTTCGTGCGGCACACTTAGCGGTGCTTGCAAGTGAGGGCTATGGAACGGTGTGTGTCTATCGGCGGGTACGCATCGCGGTGGCGAGCACGGGCGATGAGCTGCTTCAGCCCGGAGAGCCGCTCCGCCCCGGCAAGATCTACAACAGTAATCTCTATCTCCTCGCAGGGCGACTGAAGGAGCTCGGCGCGGAGGTGACGGTGCTCGGGTCTGTGCCCGATGATATTGACAAAGCGGCAGAGGTCATCGCCTCTTATGCGGATGTGGTGGATGTGTTCCTGACCTCGGGCGGTGTGTCCGTGGGCAAAAAGGACATCATGCACGGTGTTGTGCCTGCGCTTGGCGCAGAGCGTCTCTTCTGGCGCGTCTGCATGAAGCCGGGTGCGCCCGCGATCGCGTATACGCGGGGGAAGATGCTCGGCATCGCACTCTCGGGGAATCCGTTCGCGGCGTTTGCGACGTTCGAGCTGATGGCAAAGCCCGCACTGCTGCGGCTTGCGGGACAGACGGAGGTGCTGCCTGCGCGGCGGCGTGCCGTGCTCGCGGATGCGTTCCCGAAGGAATGTCTCGGGCGGCGCTTCCTCCGCGCACGGATGGAGCCGGACGGGCGCGTCGCACTGCCCGATCAGCATGAGTCCGGGTCACTCTTTTCGGCGGCGGGCTGCGATGCGTTCGTGGATGTGCCGGCGGGGACAAAGCCGCTGGCGGCAGGGACAGAGGTAGAGGTTGTGATTCTCTGATGACTTCCCACGCGAACGCTTAGTTACGCAAACGGTCGCATGCTCGTCCGCCTAAATACCTGCGGACTTCTTAAACGCGCTTCGCTTGAACGAAAGAAATCCGCAGGGGGCGGGTCGCACGCTTTCCTCCGTTTGCTCCACTAGGGTTCGTTTAGGGAAATCATCACACCCTCGTCACATAGTTGGATAGAGGATTATAGATAGAAGAAGGCTATTATGCAGGATCAGTTTCAGCGGAAAATTGAATATCTGCGCATTTCGGTGACGGACTGCTGCAATCTGCGGTGCCGCTACTGTATGCCCGCGCACGGCGTGAAAAAGCTGCGCCATGCGGATATCCTTTCCTATGAGGAGATTCTGCGCGATGTGCGTGCGCTCGCACAGATGGGCATTCGCAAGGTGCGCCTGACGGGCGGTGAGCCGCTTGTGCGCCGCGACATCGTACATCTCGTACGTGGGCTGAAGGAGACACCGGGCATTGAGACGGTTGCCATCACGACGAACGGTGTGCTGCTCGGCGAGATGATGGATGAATTGCTCGATGCGGGGCTTGACGCAGTGAACCTCAGCCTCGACACGCTCGACGGCGGCAAGTTCTTCTCCATCACGCGGCGGCCAATGTTCGGTGCGGTGATGGAGGCTCTGGAGCGTCTGACGCGGGAGGCACGCATCGAGGTCAAGATGAACTGCGTGCCGATTGCAGGCATCAACGACGATGAGATCACGACACTCGCGGCGATTGCACGCGACTATCCGATTAAAATGCGCTTCATCGAGCTCATGCCGATTGGCTGTGCCCGCACGGAGGGCTATCGCGGCGTGCCCATGGACGAGGTGCGGGCGCGGCTCAAGTCTGCGTTCGGCGCACTGCTCCCTGTTGGGGAGGCGGCGCATGAGGGAGCTGTTCCAACAGGACCCGCCGCTTATGTAAAACCTGCGGGATTTGCGGGTGCACTCGGTTTTATTGATGCGATGGAGCACAAATTCTGTGCGACGTGCAACCGTGTGCGTCTGACGGCAGAGGGCTTTTTGAAACTCTGTCTCTACAGCAACGCGGGACTGGATACGCGTGCACTCCTGCGCGGTGGAGCGACGGATGTACAGCTGACGGATGCAATCGCACATGCGGTCTGGAAAAAGCCGGAGGAACACTATTTCGAGATGGACACAGAGACGCGTGACCGACGCGCCATGTATCAGGTGGGGGGTTAATATGGGAGAGATCCGAGCACTCTGCATCAGCGAGAAGCGTGGAACGCAGAAGCACGCGTTGGATCGCGTGTTCTTCATGACGGAGTTCGGCATCGACGGCGATGCCCATGCGGGCGACTGGCACCGTCAGGTGAGCCTTCTCGGTCTTGGTGAGATCGACGATTTCCGCGCACGCGGCGCAGATGTGGACTTTGGTGCATTTGGAGAGAATGTCGTTGCCGAGGGATTCCGATTCAAGGAGCTGCCCGTCGGCACGCGTCTGCGCGTCGGGGATGTCTTCCTTGAGATCACGCAGATCGGCAAGGAGTGTCACAGCCACTGCCAGATCTACCATCAGGTCGGCGACTGCATCATGCCGCGCGAGGGCGTTTTTGCACGCGTGCTCCACGGCGGATGGGTAACGTTCGGGGATAAAATGGAGATCACGACGGAGAAAATTCCGCTCGATGCCGCCGTCATTACGGCGAGTGATAAGGGAGCACGTGGCGAACGCGAAGATGCGAGCGGTGCGGCGATTCGGGAGATGCTGACGGAGGCGGGGTATCATGTCGCGGGCTTCAACATCGTCCCCGATGAGAAGGAGGAACTGAAGCGCGAGATGGAGCTCTGGGCACAGCGCGGCGTGGGGCTTGTCCTCACGACGGGCGGCACGGGTTTCTCTATGCGGGATGTCACACCTGAGGCGACGCGTGAGGTCATCGAGCGCGAGACCCCAGGCATCCCCGAGGCAATGCGAGCGCTCTCCATGCAGGTGACGCCGCGCGCCATGCTCACGCGTGCAGCGGCGGGCATCAAAAAGCGCACGCTGATTGTCAACCTGCCGGGCAGTGAAAAAGCGGTGCGCGAGTGCCTAGGTTTCATCCTGCCGCAGCTGCAGCATGGCATTGAGATCCTGCGCGGCGACACGGGCGAGTGCGCACGATGAATCTTAAGGACGTTACACTCATTGTCGCGGCAGGCGGCAAGAGTACACGCATGGGGCGGGACAAGCGCTTCCTGACGTTGGATGGTGAATCGCTGCTTGCACGCACGCTCCGCAAGGGACGCGCGGCGGGCTTCCGCAGCATTGTCCTCGCAGCAGAGGGGGCGCAGGAAGAGCTCACGACACTTGCCGCAGAGTTTGGCGCACTCCTCGTCACGGATGAAATCCCCGCGCAGGGACCTGCGGCGGCGATTGCAGCAGACCTTGCGGCAGCGGAGACGGAGTGGTCGCTCGTCCTCTCGGGTGATATGCCCTTTTATGACTTTGAACTCGTGCGTGCACTCCTTTCGGCGGCAGAGGGCGATACGCAGGTTGTTCTACCAACCCTCAGTGGGTATTGGCAGCCGCTTGCGGCACTCTACCGACGGGCTGCGGGCGCAGTATTTGCAGCAGCAATCGCACGCGGTGACCGCAAGCTCGGCATCATCCTTAGGGAACTCGCCGTGCGAGAAGTTCCGCTCACGGTGGATGCAGGGCTGCTGTTCAACGTGAACACGCCTGCCGCATATCGGCTTGCATGCGGTCGCTTGGCGAACGAGCAGCGGACAAAGCCGATCCTCTCGGTCGCCGCACCCGCTTCGGGTACGGGCAAGACGACATTTATTGAAAAACTCGTCCCGCTCCTGCGGGAGCGCGGCGTGCGAACGGCAGTCATCAAGAGCGACAGCCATGGGTTCAACCTCGACACGGAGGGCAAAGATACGGCGCGCTTTATGACGGCGGGGGCAGAAGCCGTTGCGGTCAGCTCCCCTGACGGATATTTTATTCAACAGCGGGCGAATTGTCGGAAAGATTTTCAGAATCTTATTGCACAGATGGACAGCGATAGTTTGGATTTATATATTACAGAGAGCCGTTCACGCGGTGTCCTGCCTACGTTACTCCTCGACCGTGGTTTGGGGGTGCCGGAAATCGACGAACGCATTGTCGCTTATTTTGCAAAGGGGCGCAGCATTGATACAGATGTCCTGAAGTTTGACCTCGACGATATGGATACCGCCGTGCGCCTTGCGCTCTTCCTGATGGGACGGCCGCTCTACGGTGCAGACGGTGATATGTTTTTGACCATGTAGGACTCACGCAGAAGCCGTATAGAAAGAAGTACAATGGAAATTCAGCGCAGTGACTTTATCGATGTTCCCGTAACGTGCTATGTATCGGAGGTGAATGCGTTCGCCCCCGATCATAAATATACGTCCGAGGAGGTCTTCTTTGATATTGATCTCAACGGGGAGAATTTCACCACAGCGTTCTGCTCGCCTGTCGACTTCGAGGATCTTGTTGTTGGTATGCTTGCCCAGATGGGGCAAATCCGAAGTGTCGATGATATTACCGAGCTGACGCTGGATGCAGAGCATCTCTGCGCATCCGTCACGACGACGGCTGCGGCGCAGCGTTGGGCAGAGGAGGCCGTCAAGACCCCCCGCTATTTCTCGGCACGCCGCATTCTGAAGCTGCACCCCGAGGAGATCTTCGAGCGACCGCGCGCTGTGCGCTTTCGCGCAGCGGATATTCTTGCGACGGCGGATGAGCTGCTCGCAGGTCTCTCGAAAACCCATGATCGCACGAATGGCGTCCACAGCGGCGTCCTCTTCGATCAAGCAAATGCGAAAATTCTTGTCTACCGCGAGGATGTCGGCCGTCATAATGTCTTTGACAAGCTCTATGGCTGGGCGCTCCGAAATCGTGTGGAGATTACCGATAAAATCATTGTCTTTAGCGGACGCTGTTCCTCTGAGATGATGCTGAAGCTTGGGCGTATGGGCATATCCACGGTTGCGGCGAAGTCCGTGCCGACGACGCTCTCGCTCGAACTCGCGCGCAAACTTGGCATCACCCTCTGCGCACGCATGGCTCCCGGATCGTTCTGTGTCTATACGAATCCGGAGCGCATTGTACTTTAGGTGAAAACAGGGGAGCTCCCCGTTTTTCATAGATGTAAGGAATCGCTGATAAAATGAAGTCCGTCAGATTGGCGTAGATTTTTTCGTCC
>NZ_DBHIVL010000098.1:0-7786 GCF_057271695.1 Centipeda sp. (in: firmicutes) | reverse complement strand
CGAACAAGGAGGCAAACCGGACGCATAGCCAAAGCTATGTGGAGGATTTGCAGGCATTGTGCGGGCAAAAAAGATGCGTCAAGATGGCGGTGCTGAATTTATCAGTGTTTCCTTAAGAAGTCCGGCGGTATTTGAGCGGACAAGCCACGAACGTCTGTGCAACGAAGTGTTTGCGCAGAGCGCGTAGGTCTGTGACATTTGACGTAGAGCCGGCAATTAAATTTTCTTGCCTCCTCATGGAGGTATGTGCTATGATAACAGAATATCGCTTGCAATGGGGGGCGTGTTGATAAATTTTACCGCATCATCTTGGCACATCTTTTTCACTTTGTCATTGTCGATGAATTCTCCACATAGTCTTGCTGTGCGGCCTCCTCGACAGGAAAATCTGTACCAACGTGACGGATTCATTTATCAGAGATTCCTTGGCTTATATTGGAGAAGGAAGGGGCTTTTTCTTGCTCACACTTTTAATGGTACTTGATGCAATTGTCGCGATCATTCTCATCGCATCCGTGCTCGGGCAGGAGGCGAAGTCCGCCGGCATGGGTGGTCTGGACGGCGGCGGAGATACGGTGTTCTCGGGCAAGGCGCGCGGGATGGATGCGCTGCTCGCACGCGTGACCATCGTATTTGCAATTCTGTTCGGGGTTATTACGATCGTGATTGCACGGATGTCGAGCTGATTGGTCGAACCGTAGAAATCCCTGCTGCCGCTGCGGTGGCGCAGGGGTTTTTTAGAATATGACGGAAAAGGAGGAGTTGTCATGCACCTTGAGGGAGCGAAGCCGTTTTTTTTGCCGGGAGGCGCGCATGGTGTCCTCCTCATTCACGGATTTACGGGACTGCCCGAAGAGCTGCGTCTGATGGGCGAGTATCTGAACGAGCGCGGCTTTACCGTCCTCGCAATACGGCTTGCGGGGCATGGGACGACGGTCGAGGACCTGAGCCGCATGGAGCACGAGGACTGGATGGACTCCGTGCGCGACGGGTATGCTATTCTCAGTGACGTATGTGAGCGCATCTCTGTGGTAGGGCACTCGATGGGGGCGATCTTTGCCCTGCTGCTCTCCATGGAGACAGAGCTTGCCCATGTTGTCAGCCTTGGTGCGCCGATCATGATTGCCCCCGAGCAGGGGATCGAGCACCTTCCGACGCGCGAGGCGTGCATCGACCGCTATGTGCCGAAGGCGCGCCGCAAGCTCCGCGATGTGCCGCGCGGTGCGAACAACACCTATCGGCGGATGCCGCTTGTCTCCATTCACGAGATGATGGATGTCATTGCAATTCTCTGCGGGGAGATTGCGCGGGTTGCTGCACCGATCCTGATCGTGCACGGGGAGCGCGACCACACGGCGGATCCAAAGAGCGCGGACTATCTCTATGACAACGTCCGCAGCGTGCGTCGTCAGAAGTTCATCCTGCCCGATGCGGGGCATCTGCTGCCGCTCGATTTGGGGGTCAGAGAGCGCGTCTTTGCGCGTACTGCGGAATTTCTTACGGAGAACGCAGAATCATAGGAACGGAAAAAAGAGGGAATTATGGAACAGGAACAATTAGATACGCTCAAGGAACGTGTGCACGCTTATATGCGGGAGGACGCCTATCGCCCGCTGCCGGAGGGGGAGGTGCGTACGGGACTTGGTATGTCCGAGGCGGATGCGCCTCTGCTTTCGTCTGCGCTTGCAGCACTCGAGGCGGAGGGGGCGATCATCCGTAACCGCAGCGGTCTTTATGGGCTGCCGAGCCGCATGAATCTCGTGGTCGGTCGACTCTCCATGTCGCCGAAGGGGTTCGGCTTCATCATCCCCGACGTGCGTGCGACAGAGGACGAGTCGGATGTCTTCGTGCCCGGCTCCATGCTTGCGACAGCCATGCACGGCGACCGCGTGGTCGCGCGTGTTACGCCGTCCGAACAGGCAGGACGCGCGAGAGAGGGCGAGATCATCCGCATTCTTGAGCGTGCGAATACGCACATCGTCGGCACGTTCGAGCGCAGCAAGGCGTTCGGCTTTGTCACGCCCGACAGCGCGAAGATCGGGCGCGACATCTTCATTTTGAAAAAGGATTTTGGCGGCGCAAAGACGGGCAGCAAGGTCGTTGTCGAGATTACGAAATGGCCGGAGGAACGCCGCAGTGCGGAGGGGCGCGTTGTCGAGGTGCTCGGCAAGACGGGTGATCCCGGCGTAGACGTGCTCGCTGTCATGCGTGCGTACAATCTGGATGAGCAGTTCCCGCCCGCCGTGGCGGCAGCCGCTGCGCACTGTCCTGAGAATCCGCTGCCCGAAGAGTATGCGGGACGGCGTGACCGCCGCGACTTCCCCATTGTCACGATTGACGGCGAGGATACGAAGGATATCGACGACGGCATCTATGCGTATGAGAAGGACGGCGGCTTCTTCCTCGGTGTCTACATTGCCGATGTCAGCCACTACGTTCGTGCGGGCGAGCCGCTGGACGTGGAGGCAGCGCAGCGCGGTACGAGTGTCTACCTCGTCGACCGCGTGATTCCGATGCTGCCGCGTGAACTCTCGAACGGCATTTGCAGCCTCAACGAGGGCGTTGACCGCCTCTCGATGGCGTGCGAGATGGAGATCGGCGCGGACGGCGAGGTGCGGAGCTACGAGATCGTGCCGTGCGTCATTCACGTTGCACGCCGTCTCACCTATACACTCGTGAACAAGGTGCTTGCGGGCGAGGAGCCGTTTGTCTCGGACAACGAGGACATCCGTCCGATGCTCGAGACTCTGCGCCGTCTGCGTGAGGCTCTGCGTGCAAAGCGGCATCGCCGCGGGTCGATTGACTTCGAGCTGCCCGAGATCAAGGTGAAGCTCGATGCGGAGGGACACCCTGTCGCACTCGTAAAGCGCACGGGCTCGATCGGTGAGTCCATCATCGAGGAGTGCATGCTCGTTGCGAACGAGACGGTTGCGCGGCACATGGAGCTGAAAGAAGAGCCGTTCGTCTACCGCGTGCACGAAACACCGAACAGTGAGAAGATCGAGCACTTCCAAAGTCTCCTCACGGCACTTGGTCTGCGCCTGAACGTGGGCGAGGACGGCAAGGTTCAGCCGCGCGACATACAGGCGGTGCTCGACCGTGTGAAGGGCGCACCCGAGGAGCGCATCATCGGTGCGGTTGCCCTGCGCTCCATGCAGCAGGCACGCTACTCGACGCAGAGCCTTGGACATTTCGGGCTTGCCGCACGCTACTATACGCATTTCACCTCACCCATCCGACGCTATCCCGATCTCCTTGTGCATCGTCTCCTGCGCGAGACCTTTGCCACGGGGCACATCCCCGCAGAGAAGCGCGAGCGGCTGCGTGCCATGCTGCCCGATGCGGCGGAGCACTCCTCCGCGCGCGAGCGCATCGCCATCGAGGCGGAGCGTGAGACCACGGACATGAAGAAGATCGAGTACATGGCACAGTTCGTCGGCGAGACCTTCGAGGGGGTCATCAGCGGCGTCACGGCGTTCGGTGTCTTCGTCGAGCTTGAGAACGGCGTCGAGGGGCTCGTACACGTCTCGACGATGGTAAACGACTACTACGCGTATATCGAGGAGCAGTATGCGATGGTCGGCGAGCGTACGGGCACGCGCTACCGCCTCGGCGACCGTGTGACCATCATCATCACGCGTGCCGACGTACAGGCACGCACGCTCGACTTCGTGCTGAAGGACAACGGCATCTATGAGTCGAACATAATGAAAACGGCGAAAACACCCGCAAAACCCAAGGCATCTGAGGAGAAAAGTCCATCCTCGGGCAAGCGCAGCCGCCGTTCGCGGAAAAAGAAGGGCGAGAAGAGGGCAGAGCCCATCATCGCCGATGTTGAGGCGACACCCGCCGAGCGGCGCAAGAAAACGCGCGGTGCACACGGCTCGCACGGAAAGCGCGTGCAGGAGGGGGAGCGTGCGGCGCACAAGGCTGCGGCGAGCGTCCCCGCAAAACCGCGTGCCGCAGCACCCAAGGCAGACGGCGGGCGCGGACAGCGTCCCGCGCGTGCAGCGCAGGGGGGCGACCGTCGCGACCGTGGGCGCAGCAGAGGAAATGACCGCTATGGTGAGGAGCGCGGTCCGCGCGACTACCACCGTGTCAAGGTGACGGGGCTCAACAGTGCCGTCTGGCCGGATCCGCCGGGCTACCGTGTGCCGCGTCCGGAGGCAGAGAGCACTGAGAAGCCGCGCCGTGCACCACGTCCTACGCGCCGCATGAACCGTAAGACCGAGGGCGGAACGGGGAACGCCGAGTGAGGAATTGCGATGGGAAAGAAGAACGAAAGCATCAAGATCGCCTGTGAGAACCGCAAGGCACGGCATGATTATTTCATCCATGAGACCTATGAGGCGGGCATGGAGCTCGTCGGGACGGAGGTCAAGTCCCTGCGTGCGGGCAAGGCAAATCTGCGCGACAGCTATGCCTACATCAAGAACGGCGAGGTATTCCTCGACCATATGCACATCAGCCCCTACGAACAGGGCAACCAGTTCAACCACGACCCGCTGCGCGTGCGACGTCTCCTCATGCACAAGGCGGAGATTCTGAAGCTCTTCGGCAAGACGCGTGAGAAGGGCATGACCCTCGTCCCGCTCAAGGTCTACTTCAAGCGCGGACGGGCAAAGCTCGAACTGGCACTCGCCAGTGGCAAGCACAACTATGACAAGCGTCAGTCACTCAAGGCAAAGGACGCGAAGCGCGAGATGGAGCAGGCACTCAAGGACCGTCAGCGCGGATAGATCGGAGGATTTATGCAGGAAAAGGAAGCATCGCCCGCACTCAGACGCGGGCTCAAGAACAGACATCTCCAGATGATCGCGCTCGGCGGAGCGATTGGGACAGGGCTTTTCTACGGCTCGGCATCGACCATCGCACTCGCAGGACCTGCGGTCATGCTCGCCTACCTTCTCGGCGGCATCATGATCTTCTTCATCATGCGAATGCTCGGCGAGATGGCGGTCGATGAGCCGGTCTCCGGCTCGTTCAGTCACTACGCGGGCAAATACTGGGGCGACTTTCCGGGCTTCCTCTCCGGCTGGAACTACTGGTTCAACTACATCATTGTCTCCATGGCGGAGCTTGCGGCGGTCGGCATCTATATGAACTTCTGGCTGCCCGATCTCCCGCAGTGGCTCTCCGCACTCATCTGCCTTGCCGTCATCACCGCGCTCAACCTCACGAATGTCCGCGCATACGGCGAGATGGAGTTTTGGATGGCACTCGTCAAGATCACGGCGATTGTCCTCATGATCGTTCTCGGCGGCTGGCTGCTCGTCACGGGCGCACCGTTCCCCGCGAACGTCAGCAACCTCTGGACGCATGGAGGATTCCTGCCAAATGGCTGGTGGGGCTTCTTCCTCGGCACTGCCGTCGTCATGTTTTCGTTCGGCGGCATCGAACTCATCGGCATCACGGCGGGCGAGGCGGAGGATCCTGACCGTACGATTCCGCAGGCGATCAACCAGGTCATCTGGCGCATTCTGATCTTCTACGTCGGGACGATGGCGGTGCTGATGGCACTCTGGCCGTGGAACGAGGTCGGCATGGCGGCGAGCCCCTTCGTGCAGATCTTCCAAAACATCGGTATCCCCGCTGCCGCGCACATTTTGAACTTCGTCGTGCTCACGGCGGCGATCTCCGTCTACAACTCTGCCATCTACAGCAACAGCCGTATGCTCTACGGTCTGGCACAGCGCGGGGATGCACCGCCGGTGCTCAAAAGTCTTTCGACGCGCGGTGTGCCTGTGCTCGGTATTCTGATTTCCTCAGGCATCACGCTCATCGTCGTGTTCCTGAACTACTTCTTTCCGGGCGACGCGTTCCTCTATCTCATCTCGATCGCAATCTGCGCCGCTGTCATCAGCTGGACGACCATCGTTGTGACGCATCTGAAGTTTCGGCGGAAGATGGAGCGCGAGGGCGCACACATCAAATTCCGCGCACCGTTTTACCCGTGGATCAACTACGTCTGTCTCCTATTCCTCGCGGGCGTTGTCTTCATGATGGCGCAGCTCCCGGGAATGCAGCTCGCCGTACTGATTCTGCCCGCATGGCTGCTTGCACTGTGGATCGGCTATCGCTCGAAACAGCGGCGGGAAAAAGAATAATCACGATGCAAAGGGCTGCCCGGCTTGCGGGCAGCCCTTGTTATGTATACCGATGTTTCCATTAGACAAAAAGAATCGTTTGTGTTATCATGTATAATAAAATTTTAACAGTAAGGAGGAATTGATGTGATTTGCAATGAATGTGGGGCGAAAATAGAGGGACTTACACGTATTTGTCCGCATTGCGGACAGCGTGCCCTCGTTGATGACGAGCTTGAGACGTGGAGCTTTATTGCGGACGGATCGGAAAAGCACAAGCGGGAAATGCCCGCTGAGATTGCGCTGAACGATCCTGCGCCGATTCCGACCGAGCGTACGGCACAGATTGATGGATTGGAACGTCTCAAGGAATATTTCGTCCAGCACAGCAACCTCTATCAGGTCGTTGAGGATCTGGACTGTATCGAGGCAGGGATGAGCCGTCCGTCCCTTGCTCTCTGGATGCTCGTCGGCGGACTCGTCGCCGCACTCGTCTACCTCCCCCTTTCGCCGTTCCTGCCGCATTTTGTATGGGCATATTATTTCGTCCTCTGGGGCGTGGTGACTACCGTCGGTTATCTGCGTGCGGGACGCCGTTACGAGCGGCGCAGGAGAGAGTATGAACTGCTGCGCCGTCACGCTGAGAACGATCTGCGCGCCATGTATAACCGCTGTGCGGACTGCTTCCTGCCGCTCGCGTGGACGCCGCCGCCGCGCATCAACCGCATCATCGACGCACTCCAATCGGGAGAGTTCGCCACCGTCGGTGAGTACATGCTGAAGAACGAGCCCGGCTCGGGGAAAAGACATGCGGCATGAGCGTTTCACACATAACATAAAGCCTCTCGCAGGAGCATTTCACTCCCGCGAGAGGCTTTTGACGTATTGTCAAGTGATATTTTACGTCTCCGCTGAGCTCACGCGCGAGGAGAGGACAAGCATGAATACGACGAGGGCAGTGATGCCGACGCCAAGACCGATGTAGCCGCTCCCGGTGAGGCCGTCGGCGATGTAGCCGAGGAGGGAGCAGGAGGCGACGACGGCGACGTAGGGCAGCTGTGTCGCAACATGGTCGAGGTGGTGACACTGTGCGCCCGCCGAGGCGAGAATGGTGGTATCGGAGATGGGGGAGGCGTGGTCGCCGGCAACGGCACCTGAGAGGATGGCGGCAACGGAGACGACGAGGATGTCAGGTGCACTCTGTCCGAGGACGGCAATCGCAATCGGGATGAGGATGCCGAACGTACCCCAGCTCGTGCCTGTCGCGAAGGCAAGTCCTGCCGCGACGAGGAAGAAGAGCGGCGGCAGGAACATGACAACGCCCGCATTTGCCTGCACGACAGAGCCGACGAAACCGCCGAGGTCGAGGTATTCCTTGCTGCAGATCCCCGAGAGCGTCCACGCGAGGCAGAGAATGAAGATGGCAGGGGTCATCGCCTTGAATCCCCAGCCGAAGCTGTCACAGAATACGTTGAACGAGACGACACGACGCGGCAGATAGAGCAGTCCCGTAAAGACGAAGGCAATGAACGAGCCGAGCACGAGCGATTTCGACGAGTCACAGTTGGCGAAGGACTCGGCGATGCTGTTGCCGTCGTGGATGCCGCCCGTATAGAGCATTCCGTAGATACACGCGCCGATGAGCACGAGGAGGGGCAGCATGAGATCGATCATCTTGCCGCGACCCTCACTCGCCGCGC
>NZ_DBHIVL010000097.1:0-8058 GCF_057271695.1 Centipeda sp. (in: firmicutes) | reverse complement strand
CGGGCAAAAAAGATACGTCAAGATGGCGTGGCTGAATTTATCAGTGCTTCCCTAAATACTCCTTTGCACGTCCGACGTAGATGCGAAGGAACCTGTTTGCTCCTGCCGTAATATAGACGTGGTAAGGCTTTCCTTTATGCGTCTGGGGAGCCTCCGCAATCGGGCGAACAAATCTGCCTCAATCTGAGGCGTTGTTTTATCAGCGCTTCCCTAAGCAACGCGCTTTGAGAGTATGTGGGCATGAATGAAGTCGGAGTGGCTTTATTGTCGTTATAACACAAAATCTGTTGTAACAGGAGAAATAAGAAATGGACATAAGTAACCACTTTTGTGTGCGACCGGTCGGTCAAGGTCTCTTTTATACAGGGTGTCTGCCTACAGTGTTTTCACCACGTCGATTCTTTAATTTTGTATATGATTGCGGAAGTACTAGAAAAAAAGGAATAGAACCTGTAATTGACAGTTATATAAAAAATGAGCTAAGATGTGATGTTTTGGATATGATTGTAATTTCGCATTTTGATGCTGATCACGTCAATGGATTACCTTATTTACTGGGAGATAATCAAGGCGTTCGTGTAGAGCGCGTATATATTCCATATTATGACGTTGAGGATTATTTGCTTGCTGTTATTTGGATAGAAGTTTTTCGTTTAGAGCACAGAATAAACTCTGTTATATTTGTCACGATGCAGGATAATGAAGATCTTAAACAATTGCAGCGTTCAAATTTGGAAAAAGGAAAGTATAAACCTCGTGAAGATAAGTATTCAATAGAAAGCCAGGTCATGTTTCACCTCAGATCACATGATACGGAGGTGACGCTGGAAGAGTATTGTTGGCGGTTCAAATTTTATAATAGAACTATAGAAATCGATAGGAAATTGACAATAAAAGAAAAGATAGATCGACTACTTTCTAAATATCAATGTAAAGCTTTATCGGATTTGCTGGCTAAAAAGGAGGTAAGACAGGAACTAAAAAATATTTATATAGAAAATACGAAAGTCTCACGAAAGGAGACACCTGCTGATAGCATAAACAATTCGTCTTTATGTATGTACCACGGCCCATTAATGAAAATAAGAATAAATATAGATGCTTTGTGTTCCTTTTATCCTCATAAACAAGAAAAATCATGGATGGATCGGAACTCTTTTTGCTGGCACCTAGAACTCCCCGCAGGAACGTTGTTGACGGGTGATATATCCCTTGCAGGCGATAACTGTATGAAGGATTTTGTTGCACATTATCAAGAAGAACTTGATTTAGTCGGGATATTTTTTGTACCTCACCATGGTTCAGGATTTTCGTGGAACGAACAAATTTTAGAGGTTTTTTCAAAGGTGCTCTTTATATGCTCTTATGGTTTAACGAATGGGTATCATCATCCGAGCTTTCAGGTCATTGCTGCACTTGGAGAGGCACAAAAGCAAGTATTCTTTTCTACGGAAAGGCATATGATTGAATATAATTTTTCATAAATTTTAAGAAATCTCACGGGCTATAAATTAAGCGGAAAAGTAGAGACAGTGAATTTGCAGCCTTCAACATAAGATAAAATTCATTTGTTTTTTCTCAACAAATGGTGTCTGTACGAAAATTGTATTATGATTAAATTTTATGAAGTAATATTTGGAGGAACTATGAACTACCGTACAATTACATTTCCAAACAACAGCCTATTCCTCGTCACAGGTGGTGCCGGCTTTATCGGCTCGAATCTGGCTGAGGCGGTGCTATCGATGGGACACAGGGTTCGTGTGCTGGACAATCTGTCGACGGGGTATGCGAAGAATATCGCGGGATTTCGGGACAATCCGAGGTTTGAGTTTATCGAGGGCGATATTCGGGATGCCGCGCTTTGCGATCGCGTCTGCGAGGGCGCGGGCTATGTGCTGCATCAGGCGGCGGCGGTGAGTGTGCCGGAGAGTATTGAGCAGCCGGTGGACTATACGCTGACGAATATTGTTGGCACGGTCAACATGATGGAGGCGGCAGCGAAAAATGGGGTGAAGAAGTTCACCTATGCGTCGAGTGCTGCGGTCTATGGCGACGATGAGACGATGCCGAAGCGGGAGGAGATTGTCGGAAACCGTCTCTCGACGTATGCAGTGACGAAGTTTGTCGCGGAGGAGTATGCTTATCAGTATACGATGCACTACGGTCTTGACTGCTACGGGATGCGCTATTTCAACGTGTACGGTCGTCGACAGGATCCGAACGGTGCGTATGCGGCGGTGATTCCGAAGTTCATCGAGTGCCTGCTGCGCGACGTGCCGCCGACGATTAACGGCGACGGGGAGCAGTCGCGTGATTTCGTCTATGTGGAGGATGTTGTGCAGGCAAATCTCCTCGCGTGTGTCGCGCCGCATGAGGCGGCGGGTGAGGCGTACAATGTCGCGGCGGGCAAGCGGTCGAACCTCAATGAGCTGTATGCGGTGCTCAGTGCACTGTTCGAGAAGGATTTGAAGCCTGTATTTGGCCCTGAGCGCAAGGGGGATATCCGTCACAGCGGGGCGGACATCTCGAAGATCTGCAAAAAACTTGGCTATGCGCCGGAGTATGATTTCGCGAAGGGGATCAAAGAGGCAATTCAATGGTATAGGGAAAACCTGTGAGCCGTCTTGTCGCAGCATTTGCTCAGGTGAAAAAGCAGGATCATACTTCCTCTTGACAAGGGGGAATGTTCTATATTAATATCTGATTATATTTAAGAAACCTCTGATAAAGGAAGCATCGCCGTCTTGGCGTATCTTTTTTGCTCCCACAATGTCTGCAAATCCGCTACATAGTCTTTGCTGTGTGTCCGGGTTACCCCTCGTCCGGATGAAAAATCTGTGTTCATCTGAGGGGGCGTTTTATCAGCGATTTCTTACAGATGAAAAGAGTTTTTGTATATCAGCCGTTATGTGCTGTGAGAAGGAGAATGTATGAGTGTAAGGCAAGGAGAACTCAAGGGAGCAATGAAGCAGTCAACGGTCAATCTGCTCTTGGGGGTTGGCAACATTGTGATCGTCATTCTTTTGATTCTGTGTACGATCCTGCTGCGAAACTCGTATCAAAATGTGCTGACAGCAGAGACACGTAAGACCGAGTTCAAGCAACTCGGCATCGATCTTGCAAATGCCTCCACGGATCTGACGAATGAGGCGCGCAGCTATGTCCAGTTTGGTGACAAGACATATTATGATAACTACTGGAGGGCGGTCAATGAGACCAAGACGCGGGACAAGGTCGTTGAGCGTCTGAAGGAGATGAATGCCCCGCAGTCGGAATTGGCACTCTTGGAGGACGCGAAAACGAAGTCCGACGCGCTGATCTCAATTGAGCGGGCGGCAATGCAGGCGGCGGAGGAGGGGGATTTTGATACGGCGCGTGCCCTGATGTTCGGCAGCGAGTACGAGAGCCATGCGGCGAAGATCATGGAGCCGATCCAGCGTTTCCAAGATATGATGAATGCGCGTGCAGCGGCGGAACTGCACGAGGAAGAGGCATCGACCTCTCGTTTGATCGTCGCGCTGCTCGTTCTCATCGTCGGATCGGCGCTTCTAAGCGGGCTCAACATCTTCTATTCATCCACGCGCATCATCCGCCCGCTCGTTCGTCTGAAGGATCATATGATGGTCATGGCGAACGGTGATCTGACGGAAACAAATAAGGTGGACAGCGATGCCTCTGAGATCGGACAGCTCGCCGAAGCCCTCGCGCGTACGCGCAACAACCTCAGTCATCTCCTTGGCGCAGTCAAGCAGGAGGCAGGTGCGATCGAGAACGTCGTTCACCGTGTGGATGGCAACGTCGTAGAACTCAACACCTCCACGCAGACGGTTTCCTCGACGACGCAGGAACTTGCTGCACGGATGGAGGAAACCTCCGCATCTGCAGAGGAGATGGAGTCTACGTCACGCTCCATGGAGGAGTCCATTCGCACGATTGCATCACAGGCAGAAGAGGGCGTGGAGAAGGCATCTGCCATTCGCACGCAGGCGCGAGCTGTCATGATGCAGTCCGAGCACAACCAAAAAGAGACGGAACGCATGATCCGCGAGACGGGGATCAGCTTAAAGGAGTCCATCGCGAAGGCCAAGGCGGTGGAGGAAATCAATGTGCTTGCCGACTCGATCAAGCAGATCACAGATCAGACCAATCTGCTTGCGCTCAATGCAGCAATCGAGGCGGCGCGTGCCGGGGAGGCCGGAAGAGGCTTCAGCGTCGTTGCCGATGAGATCCGAAGACTTGCCGAGCAGTCCAACGAGGCAATCAACAAGATCCAGGAAACGACCGGCATCATTGTCTCGTCGGTCGAGGAGCTCTCCGTAAAGGCGGGCGGTGTACTCGACTTTATGGAGGCCCAGATCATCCCTGACTACCGGATTCTCGTCGAGACAGGCAGAGATTACAACCGCGACGCAGAGTACTACAACGATTTCTCTGAGGAGCTGCGGAGCGTGTCCTCGAAGCTGCTCACCGGTGTTGACGGGCTGATGCAGACCATTCAAGGCGTGTCCTCCGCCTCCTACGAGGGGGCGCAGGGAACGACCAACATCGCAGAACGCGTCGTCGAGGTGGCACAGAAGGCAGATGAGGTTCGGATGCTGACCGCAGAGGCGAACAGCGTCTCGGACAAGCTGAAAGCTGTCGCTGAAAAGTTCAAGGTATAGAGCACTGTTCCCCTGATGCCTGACTTTATCAGTGTTTTTCGAAAAAAATCGGGTGCTGCGGCAAGCTCTTTTTACTCCTGCATAAAACTTTGCGGTAAAAGTTCTCTGCAACGGATAAAAGGTTTGACTTTTATTGGGAATGGTTTATAATATAAATCGTATGAAGGGTGCGGCGAAAAAGGTATGCAGCACCAAGAATTAGGGACTCAACAGGGGGTATTTCAATGGCAGTAAAAGTTGCTATCAATGGTTTTGGCCGTATCGGTCGTCTCGCGTTCCGTCAGATGTTCGATGCTCCCGGCTATGAGGTCGTCGCAATCAACGATCTGACGAGCCCGACGATGCTCGCACATCTCCTGAAGTATGACTCTACGCAGGGGCGTTATAAGTACGCGGATGCGGTCGAGGCTGGCGAGAACTTCATCACGGTCAACGGCAAGAAGATCAACATCTATGCACAGGCGGATGCTGCGCAGATCCCTTGGGGACAGCACGATGTCGATGTTGTGCTCGAGTGCACGGGCTTCTACACGGCAAAGGCAAAGGCTGAGGCGCATCTGAAGGCGGGTGCGAAGAAGGTCGTTATCTCCGCTCCTGCGGGCAATGACCTCCCGACGATTGTCTACAACGTCAACCACAAGAACCTCACGAAGGACGACAAGGTCATCTCGGCGGCTTCCTGTACGACGAACTGCCTTGCGCCGATGGCAAAGGCTCTGAATGATCTCGCTCCGATCAAGAGCGGCATCATGGCAACGATCCATGCCTACACGGGCGACCAGATGCCGCTTGACGGTCCGCAGCGCAAGGGTGATCTGCGCCGCAGCCGTGCAGCCGCACTCAACATCGTTCCAAACTCCACGGGGGCGGCGAAGGCAATCGGTCTCGTTATCCCTGAACTCAACGGCAAACTCATCGGTGCGGCACAGCGCGTTCCGACCCCGACGGGTTCCACGACGCTCCTCTACGCAGTGGTCGAGGGCAAGGTTACGGTTGATCAGGTCAATGCCCAGATGAAGAAGGAAGCGACGGAGTCGTTCGCCTACAACACGGATGAGATCGTCTCGAGCGACATCATCGGCACGACGTACGGCTCGATCTTCGATGCGACGCAGACGATGGTCAGCGACACGGGCGACGGCAACACGCTCGTTCAGGTGGTCTCCTGGTACGACAACGAGAATAGCTACACGAGCCAGATGGTTCGCACGATCAAGTACTTCGCTGAGCTCGGCTGAGACAAGTAAACAGAGATATACGGGACATGGATCGGAATTGCTAGCGTTCTGATCGAGTTACCGTGTGCATACGATCTTTCGCGAGGTCCGGCCGACGTTTGGGCCGGATCTCGTTTCTTTATGGAGGGGACAATATGAACAAAAAGACAATGATGCACCTTGAGCCGAACGGAAAAAAGGTCTTTGTTCGCGTAGATTTCAACGTGCCGATGGACGAGCATCAGCACATCACGAACGATACGCGCATCCGTGCGACGCTGCCGACGATTCAGCATCTGCTGAATGCGGGGGCGGCGGTTATTCTCGCCTGTCATGTCGGCCGCCCGACAGAGGCGCGCGAGCCGCAGTTCTCGACGCGTCCGATTGTGGCGCGTCTGGAAGAACTCCTCGGACAGACGGTGAAATGGGCACCGGACTGCGTTGGTCCGGAGGCGGAGAAGGCTGCTGCCGACCTGAAGCCGGGCGAGGTGCTTCTCCTTGAGAATCTCCGCTATCACAAGGCGGAGAAGAAGAACGATCCGGAGTTCGCAAAGCAGCTTGCGTCGCTTGCGGACGTTGCGGTGGACGATGCGTTCGGCGTTGCGCACCGCGCACACGCCTCGAACGTCGGTATCACGGCACATCTTGAGACGGTGGCGGGCTTCCTCATGGAGAAGGAGATCAACTACATCGGCAAGACGCTCGAGGCACCAAAGCGTCCGTTCGTCGCTATCATCGGCGGTGCGAAGGTCTCGGACAAGATCGGTGTCATTGAGAACATGATCGACAAGGTGGACACGATCATCATCGGCGGCGGTATGGCGCACACCTTTGATGCGTCGAAGGGCTATCCGATCGGCGACTCCCTCTGCGAGCGCGATAAGATCGACCTCGCGAAGGAACTGCTCGAAAAGGCGGAGAAGAAGGGCGTGAAGGTCGTTCTGCCCGTGGATGTTGTCATCGCGGACAAGTTCGCGGCGGACGCGAACACGAAGACGGTCGATGTGGACAAGGTGCCCGACGGCTGGCAAGCACTCGACAGCGGTGCAAAGACCTCCGAGGAGTATGTCAAGGCACTGCAGGGAGCAAAGACGGTGATCTGGAACGGCCCGATGGGTGTGTTCGAGTTCGATGCGTTTGCAAAGGGCACGGAGGCGGTTGCGCGTGCGGTTGCACAGGCGACGAAGGAAGGCGCAGTCTCCATCGTCGGCGGTGGCGACTCCATCGCGGCGCTGAAGAAGACGGGGCTGTCCGAGAAGATCTCGCACATCTCGACGGGCGGCGGCGCAACGCTGGAGCTGCTTGAGGGCAAGGTACTGCCGGGCATTGCGGCACTCGCGGACGAGTAAAGAGTGTAGAGTAGAGGAGAACATATATATGGCAAGAACACCGATTATTGCAGGAAATTGGAAGATGAACAATACGGTCGCGGCGGGTATCGCGCTCGTAAAGGAACTTGCTCCGCTCGTCAAGGACGCAAAGGCGACGGTCGTCGTCTGCCCGACGGCGACGGCACTCGCAGGCGTGACCGAGGCGGTCAAGGGGGCGAACATTGCGGTCGGGGCACAGAACGTGCACTGGGAGAAGAGCGGCGCATACACGGGCGAGATCTCGACGGAGATGCTGACGGAGCTCGGTGTCTCCTACTGCGTACTCGGTCACAGCGAACGACGCGACTACTTCGGCGAGACGAATGAGGGCGTGAACAAGCGTGCTCGTGCGGCGTATGCGGCGGGCATCACGCCGATCATCTGCTGCGGCGAGTCGCTTGAGATCCGCGAGGCGGGCACATACCTCGCCTATGTCGCGTACCAGATCGAGGCGGCACTCGCGGGCTTTGCGGCGGCTGATGTCGCGAAGCTCGTCATCGCCTACGAGCCGATCTGGGCGATTGGCACGGGCAAGACAGCGACGTTCGATCAGGCGGAGGAGGTCTGTGCACACATTCGCAAGACCATCGAGGCGAAGTACGGCGCGGCGGCAGCCGAGGGCGTACGCATCCAGTACGGCGGCAGCGTGAAGCCCGAGACGATTGCGGGGCTCATGGAGAAGCCGAACGTCGACGGTGCACTCGTCGGCGGCGCAGCACTCAAGGCGAAGGATTTTGCTGCGATTGTTAATTTCTAAGGAATCGCTGATAAAATGAAGTCCGTCAGATTGGCGTAGATTTTTTCGTC
>NZ_DBHIVL010000096.1:0-8129 GCF_057271695.1 Centipeda sp. (in: firmicutes) | reverse complement strand
CGAAAAGATAGACTGTTGCACAAAGATAAATTTACCTTCGTGCAACAGCCCCTTTGTGCGATAGAAATAAGAGAGGAGTGATACAACAGTGATTTCATCCAAGATTCGATTCCCCGTCATCTTCGTTGGCATCTTTGCTGCTGCGATCTTGACGGCACTCTATTTCGCGACGTTCGGACGTATGGAGAAGGCGGATGCGGCAGAGAGCATCAAACTCTACTGTGATGCTTTTGTGCGGCAGGATGAGGCGGCGCAGAAACGCCTCATCTCCTACGGTGCGCCGACGGATTCGTTTAATATGCGGGCGGCGTTCTCGAACGCTCTCCAGACGTCGGGGGCTATGCTTGCCCCCGAGGAGGCGGCAGAGATCAGCGATGCCTACATGGAGTCTCTGCGCACGGCAACGGTGGAGACTGCAGTGTCGGAGCAGGGACAGGAGCATGCCATGGTCGAGGTGACGGTGACGCGGTTCAATATGATTGCGGCACGCGAAAAGGCATCTGCGCTCATGCGTCAGCGGATGAAGTTGGACGGCACCCCCGAGGAGCTGCGTAGGACGGCAGTCGAGGCGACGGCAGAGGCATATCGGGAGCTCGAGCCTGTGGGTACGGTGACGTTCTATGTGCCCGTGCGCTACAACGGAGAGACGCGGATCTGGGATCCCGCCGACCCGATGCAGTTCGGCTTTGATCTCTCGAAGCAGACGATGGGAGTAGAATGATGGCAGAAGCAGATTGGCAGAAACTTGACCGCGCGACGGTGGAGGGGAATCCGCGCCGCCCCGAGGGGGATGCGGGGCGCGCGATGCTCGCGCGCATGAACGAGAGCCACGCGCAGCTCGTGGACTGGGGACTCGCACAGCTCGAGCTTCGTGCGAACGACACGGTACTTGACATTGGCTGCGGCGGCGGCAATACGCTCGCGCGGATGGCGGAGCGCGTGACGGAGGGACATCTCACAGGAATCGACTACGCGGAGACTTCGGTGGAGGCATCGCGCACATTCAACGCTGCTCTTGTCGATGCGGGACGGATGGAGATCCTGCACGGATCGGTCGAGGCTCTGCCATTTGACGACGGGCATTTCGATGCGGTGGTGACGGTGGAGAGCTTTTATTTCTGGCCGTCGCCTGAGAAAAGTCTGGAGGAAGTCGCGCGTGTGGTGAAAAAGGGCGGCACGTTCCTCCTGCTTGCCGAGATCTACGGGCGGGACGATCTGCCCGAGGGCATCCGTGCGAAGGTCGCAGACTATGATCTGACGAATCCGACCCCCGAGGAGTTCGAGCAGCTTTTCCGTGCAGCGGGCTTCCGTGCCGTGCACATGGACTTTCAGGACGGAGAATACTGGATCGCCGTGCGCGGCGTGCGGTAATAAAAAAGTTGTTGTACGAGGTCGTTTGATCTCATACAACAACTTTTTTCATGCGTTTATCCCTGCTGCTCCTGCACAAAGCGGATGAACTCGTCGGTCTCCGCCTGTCCGCTCAGCTTTGCCGTATACATGTGGTTGCCCATCTGCGGCCACATCATCTCGGGCATGCGCTCGCACATGACGATTTTGCCCGCATACCGCGCGAGAATGTCCTCGTGTGTATGCACATAGCGATGGAAGTCACGACGGCTTGCGTACGCGCAGTAGCAATGTTCGTTCCGATCGGGCAGGAGGCGGCGGTTCGCTGTGATCATATCTGCCCAGATCTCGTAGACGTCGGTGGAGTGCGCGTAGTTTATCATGTCGGTTGTGTAGCCGCCCGCCGGCCGCATGTTGACCTCAAGTCCGATGAAGTCGCCGACTGCACCGAGTCCCGGCTTCGCCTTTGTCAGGCGGAAAAACTCGAAGTGGACGAAGCGGCTGTGCACACGAAAAGCCTTGAGTGCGGCACGTCCCGCCTTCTTGAGTGCGTCGGGGACAATGTCCGTCGTGTAGTAGGAGAGGTCGAGCTGATAGAGTACAATGTCCATGACAGATGGCGGCCAGACGGTCATGGATTCAAAAATCGGGTTCGCATCTGCGTCCACAATCGCATCGTAGGAGCATATATCGCCCGTGACGAACTCCTCGATGACATAGGGGGCGGTCGGTTTCGATGCGTAGAAATGCCGCAGTTCATCGCGCGTGTCGATACGGTAGGTATCCATTGCGCCAACGCCCGTGTCGGGCTTGACGATGACGGGGTAGCCGACCTCGGCGAGGAATTCCTCTGCGGCGGCGAGTGTTGTGACTCTGGCAAGGCGTGCCGTGGGAATGCCCGCCTTCCGATAGTAGGGTTTCATCGCTGCCTTGCTCTTGATGTGTTCCAGATCGCCCGTCTGCCATCCCGTGCGGATGTTGAAGTCCGTGCGCAGATGTGCGTCACTCGCAAGCCAATACTCGTTGTTGGACTCGATCCAGTCGATGCGCCCGTATTTGAAGGTAAAGAATGCGACGGCGCGGAGCATCTGGTCATAGTCAGCGAGTGAGGGAACAAAGTAGTATTCGGTCAGTGACTCACGCACCTCATGTGCGAGCTGGTCATAGGGGGTGTCGCCGATGCCGAGAACGTTGACGCCCTTTTTCTTGAGACGATCACAGAAATTCCAATAGACGCGTGGAAACTGCGGAGAGATAAAGATAAAGTTCATGGTCGCACCTCACTGCTGCGCCTGCTCACGCAGGATGAAGGGAAGGAAGTAGGCGAACTGTTTTTTCCACCAGTCCCAGTCATGATCCACATCGTAGCCCCAGAAGTCGACCCATGCGTGGATGTCCTTGCTGTAGAGCACGTCGCCCATGAGCGCGGTCGTGCGCCGTCCCTCCTCCTCCCAGCGCCCCTGACCGACGCACAGGACGATCCGCCGACGGTTATAGAGGTCGATGTAGGGGTGATCGACCGGCATGTTCGCGAGGAAGTCGAGCGGTGAGTTGTCGTAGAGCACGTCGTTCATCCAACCGTCGGTGAAGAATTTCGTATCGTATGCACCCGAGAGCGCGAGCACGCCGTCGAAGAGATCGGGGCGGCGGAAGAAGACGATTGCGGCGTGCAGTCCGCCGAGGCTGCATCCTGCGGCAATGGGCAGGCGACCACTCGTGTTTTCCCAGTAGATGCGGGGCACGACCTCGTCGATGATGTAGCCGTAGTACTGTTCCTGCCGCTGGGCGCGCCATACCTTGTCACCCCAGACGTTCGACCATGTCTCAATATCGACGGTGTCGACGCAGAAGAGCTGGATTCGTCCGCGTGCGAGGTCATCCGCCAATGCCTCGATCATGCCGAAGTTCTCAAAGTTGTCGCTCATGGCATCCTGCGTCGGAAAGACGAGGATGGGAGCGGCGGTGGGCTTCCCATAGACGCGTATATTCATCATGCGGTCGAGCCGCGTGCTGTGCCAGTTGATTTCGGTGCAGTTTGTCATAAAAACCTCCTTGCATTTTCTGTTGACAGTTACACTCTAGCGAATCCAATCCGCTTTGTCAAATGGAATCCCGTGCGATCATGCTTCTCGCCGAACGGTCGGGACACGAAAGGCGAAGAAGATGATATGCGCGAGCCACATCACGGCGATTGCGATGCGTGCGTGCGGATGCTCCGTGAGGAGAAACGAAACGCCCATGAGAGTGGTGACGGGCAGCATGATCCGCGTTTTTTGCATAATGGTCATGCCGCGCCGTCCGTTCCGTATGAGGAGCATGGTCTGGCGATAGATCCGTGTTGTGCGCAGCCAGCGATCGAGACGGCGTGAGCCGCGCGCGAAGCAGTAGGCGGAGAGCAGGACGAACGGGACGGTCGGCAGGATGGGGAGAAATGCGCCGAGGATGCCCAGTCCGAGGCTGATGAGTCCGAGTGTCACGAAGAAAAATTTTTTTAGGAGCATGGATTTTCCTCTGAAATAAGAATCATTTACCGAAAAGAGAATAGCATGAGACGGAGAAAATGGCAACGCAATGTTTTGTAGTTTTTTTGATTTGTGGTATAATACAAGATGGTTTTTCGGGACTCCGGTCATTTGGAGTTCCCGTTCGGAGAGGAACGAAATAATGATTCGGATGAAAAATGTTTCCAAGATATACGAGAACGGCGCAGTTGCGCTCGACCATGTCAGCATTGAGATCGGCAAGGGCGAGTTCATCTTTGTGGTCGGTGTGAGCGGCGCAGGGAAGTCGACGTTCATCAAGATGCTCTTTCGCGAGGAGCTGCCGACGGAGGGCGAGCTGTTCGTCAACGGGCACGATGTCGTCAATATGGATCTGAAGGATGTACCGTACCTCAGACGCGGGCTCGGTGTCATCTTTCAGGACTATCGTCTGCTCTCGGACAAGACGGTCTATGAGAATGTGGCGTTTGCGATGCGTGTTATCGAGGCACCGCGTCAGATGATCCAGCGTCGTGTAAATGCTGTGCTCGATGTGGTCGGGCTGCGCGACAAATACCGTAACTTCCCCTCGCAGCTCTCGGGCGGTGAGCAGCAGCGCGTGGCAATCGCGCGCGCCATTGTGAACGATCCTGCAATCCTCATTGCGGACGAGCCGACGGGAAATCTCGATCCTGAGACGAGCTGGGACATCATGGACATCTTTAAGCGGATCAATGAGTCGGGAACGACCATCGTCATGGCAACACATGACAAGGGCATCGTCGATACGATGCAGCGTCGTGTCATCGCCATCGAGGGCGGACACATCGTGCGCGACGAGCAGCGCGGAGGATATGGCTATGAAGATTAGAACTGCCGAATACTATGTGCAGGAGGTCTTTCGCTCCCTGCGCCGCAACAACTGGATGACGTTCGCGGCGGTTGGCACGGTGGCGGTCTCGCTCTTCATTCTCGGTGTTTTCCTCATTCTCGCGTTGAATATGAATCGTGCGGCGTCCCTGCTCGAGTCGCAGGTGCAGATCAGCGTCTATATGAAGGATGATCTTGCGGAGGACGCGGAGGAGGAGCTGGGCGCAAAGATTCGCGCACTGCAGGGCATCGAGACCGTGACCTACGTCGGGCGAGAGGAGGCGCGCGCGCGGCTCTCGGAGCGTCTGGGCGAGCAGAAATATCTGCTGGATGCGCTCGGCGACAAGAACCCGCTGCCGAATGCCTATGAGGTGACGGTGCGTCAGCCAGACATGGTGGAGACAGCGGCAAAGCAGATTGCACGGATGGATGGTGTGGAGTCCGCGAAGTATGGGCAGGACGTGGTGGAGCATCTCTTTGATATCACACGGCTCGTGCGTATCTTTGGCGTGCTGCTCATCCTGCTGCTCGGCAGTGCGACGGTCTTCATCATTGCGAATACGATTCGCCTGACGGTGTTTGCGCGGCGGCGCGAGATTGCGATTATGAAGTACGTCGGGGCGACGGATGAGTTTATCCGCTGGCCGTTCGTGTTGGAGGGCATTGTGCTCGGCTGCATTGGCGGGATGATCTCGGCATTCGTTTTACGCAGCTTTTACGCGGGGGTGACGAACAAGGTCTATGATACCCTTGCGTTTTTCCCACTCATCCCGCAGTATCCATTCATGAACTATGTGAGCATTGTCATCATTCTGCTGGGCATGGGGATCGGTGCAGTGGGGGCATGGGTATCGCTTAAGCGCTTCCTGAAGGTGTAAGAATCAGATGAAACAAGGGATGAAAAAGACCCTCGCAGCGGTGCTTGCCGCGAGCTTCCTGGCCGCAGGGCAGGGGGCGGCGGCGACGCTCGAGGAGGAGCGCGACAGCTACGACGCACAGGTCGAGGAGCTGGGGCGGCAGAGCGAGGAGCTGGCGGGCAAGATCGACTCGCTCTCGGAGCAGAAGCGTCTTCTGGACGAGGAGGCGGATGCGGCGATCGCCGAGCACAAGGCACGCCGCGCCGAGCTCAACGAAACGCTCGAACGCCTCGAGGAGAACGAGGAAAAACTCGAGGTTGCCGAGCGCGACTATGCGCGCAAGAGCGACGCTTTGGGCAAGCGTGTGCGCGACATTTATATCAACGGACAGATCTCGTATGTGGATGTGCTCTTCGGTGCAAAGGATTTCTCAGATTTCCTCACACGCATGGATCTCCTCAAGCGTGTCATCAAGCAGGACTACGATCTCGTGCATGAGGTGCTGACCCAGCGCAATGCGATGCTCGCGCTGAAGGAAGCTCTGGAAAAGGATCGCGCACAGCAGGAGCCTCTGGAGAAGAAGGCGCGTGAGGCACGTCTGGCGATGGAGGACAAGGTCGAGGCGCAGCAGGCACTCATCGAGCAGATGAAGTACGACAAGGAGACGATTGACCGCAAGCAGGACGAGTCCCGCGCAGCATCGGAGCGCATTACCCGTATGCTTCAACGCAGCGGTTTGCGGAATCTCCCCATGCAGGGCTCAGGCGCGATGATCTGGCCTCTGGCGGGACCGATCACATCGGATTTCGGTTGGCGCACACACCCCATCACGGGCAGTCAGCGTTTCCACAGCGGCATCGACATCGGCGGCGACTATGGCGATCCAATCTACGCCGCACAGGCGGGGACGGTCGAATACGCTGGATGGATCTCGGGCTACGGCAATGCGGTCATCGTCAATCACGGTGGCGGCATATCGACACTGTACGGACACTGTCAGTCGATCGACGTGAGCACGGGGCAGAGTGTCGCCCAGGGCGAACTGATTGCTGAGTGTGGCTCTACGGGCAACTCCACAGGACCGCACTGTCACTTCGAGGTGCGCGTCAACGGTGAGCCAGTGAATCCGCTCGGGTATTTGTAGGCGCAGTGTATTGCAATGCCCTTTGCGAACACTTAGTTACGCAAGTGATCGTATGCTTATTCGCCTAAATACCTGCGGATTCCAAACGCGCTTCGCTTGAACGGTAAAAATCCGCAGGGGGCGAAACGCATACTTTACTCACTTGCTCCACTAGGGTTCGCTGCGGGGCATTACGATAACACCAACAGCTACGATTCAATGAAAGAAACTATGAATAGAAAAAAACTAATTTCAATCGTCCTTCTGTCTGCGCTGCTCGGGTGTATGCTTACCGTGTTTGCGGCGGGCGCATTCCTGCGCTCGGCGGGTCTGTATGCGGACGATGTTCTGCGTCTTTTCGGCGTGATGAAATTTATCCAGACGCGCTACGTCAACGCGCCGAATACGACCGAACTCATCGACGGCGCAATCGGCGGCATGGTCTCCTCGCTCGACGATCCGCACTCCGTCTATATGCCGCCCTCGATGTTCAAGAAACTGCGTCAGCATACGGAAGGCTCGTTCGGCGGCATCGGCGTGACGATGGGCTTCAAAGACAATATTGTCAAGATTATCTCCGTCCTCGAAGGTACGCCCGGTGAGGCAGCAGGTCTGCGTGCGGGCGATGAGATTCTCGCCGTCGACGGCACGCCGACGAGCGAGATGCAGAACGAGGAGGTCGCCCTCCGCATTCGCGGAGAGGCTGGCACACAGGTCGTTCTGCGCATCCTGCGCGATGGCACAGAGCAGGAGTATACGATCACACGTGACATCATACAGGTTGCGTCCGTGCGCGGTATACTCGTTGAGGGAACGACAATCGGCTACATCCGCATCGGCTCGTTTGCCGAGCATACGGGCGAGGAGTTCGGCAAGGAGATGAATCGCCTCGCGGGCGAGGGGATGACCTCGCTCGTCATCGATCTGCGCGAGAACCCCGGCGGGCTCATCACGAGCTGTGTCGCCGTCGCCGAGCAGGTTGTTCCGGCAGGTGTGATTGTCTCGGTCATCGACCGCGACGGCAGCGAGGAGGTCTATCGCTCTTCGCTCAGCGAGCGCAAATATCCGATCGTCGTGCTCATCGACGAGAACAGCGCGAGTGCCTCGGAGATCCTTGCGGGTGCACTGCAGGATACGGGCGCGGGCACGATCATCGGCACGACCTCCTATGGCAAGGGCTCGGTGCAGGCAGTCCTGCCGCTCTTTCACGAGGATGGGCTGAAACTCACGATTGCAAAGTATGTTACGCCAAACGGCCGCTCTATTGACGGCACGGGCATTACGCCCGACATCATCGTTGAGCGTTCGCCCTCGGACGCACGTGATGTGCAGTTCGAGGCGGCGAAGCAGTATCTCATCGAACATCCGTCGCTCTAAGCGAAAAATAACAGTTCTTTAAGGAATCGCTGATAAAATGAAGTCCGTCAGATTGGCGTAGATTTTTTCGTC
>NZ_DBHIVL010000095.1:0-8155 GCF_057271695.1 Centipeda sp. (in: firmicutes) | reverse complement strand
TTTTTGATATATACATAAATTATATTTCACATGAAAAATATTGATAGCATTTATTTTCGTTGCTCTATTGAAAAGTGAACGCAGTTCAAGTATTATGGAAGTAACATATGGGAATCTATTTTCACCTGTAGAATAGGAGGCAGAATATGCTGCAGAGCAAGAGCTGGGACGGTTTTGAAGGGGGCGTCTGGCAGGAGGAGGTCAACGTCCGCGACTTCATTCAGCGCAACTATACGCCGTACGACGGCGACGAGTCCTTCCTTGCGCCGCCGACGGACGCGACGAACCGCCTGTGGGCACGCGTGCAGGAACTTCAGAAGGAGGAGCGCGCGAAGGGCGGCGTGCTCGACATGGAGACGGAGATCGTCTCAGGGCTGACGGCATACGGTCCGGGCTACATCGACCCCGCACACAAAGACCTCGAAAAGGTGGTCGGTCTCCAGACGGATAAGCCGCTGAAGCAGGCGTTCATGCCGTACGGCGGTATCCGCATGGCGGAGGAGGCCCTTGAGAACTACGGCTACAAGGTCAGCCCGAAGCTCCACGAGATCTTTACGAAGTACCACAAGACGCACAATGCGGCGGTGTTCGATGCGTACACGGACGAGATCCGTGCGGCGCGCCGCAGCCACATCATCACGGGGCTGCCCGACACGTACGGGCGCGGGCGCATCGTGGGCGACTATCGCCGCGTCGCGCTCTACGGCATCGATCATCTCATTGCGTTCAAAGAGGGCGATCTGCTGAACTACGGCGACGGCATTATGAGCAACGATGTCATTCAGCAGCGCGAGGAGGTCGCGGAGCAGATTCGTGCGCTGAAGGGCATGAAGGAGATGGCGGCACTCTACGGCTTTGATATCGCGCAGCCCGCGAAGGACGCGCGTGAGGCGGTGCAGTGGCTCTATTTCGGCTATCTCGCGGCGATTAAGACGCAGAACGGCGCGGCGATGAGCGTTGGCCGCATCTCGACCTTTCTCGACATCTACATCCAGCGCGACCTCGCACGCGGCATCCTCTCCGAGGAGGAGGCGCAGGAGCTGATCGACCACATTGTGCTGAAGTTCCGCATGGTGAAGTTCGCGCGCATCACGTCCTACAACGAACTGTTCTCGGGCGATCCGATCTGGGCGACGCTTGAGATGGCGGGCATCGGCATGGACGGCCGCCACATGGTGACGAAGAACGACTTCCGCTTCCTCCACACGCTTGAGAACATGGGACCCTCCCCCGAGCCGAACCTCACCGTGCTTTACTCCTCGAAGCTGCCGCAGACGTTCAAGGACTACGCAGCGCGGATCTCCATCCGCACGAGCTCGATCCAGTACGAGAACGACGATGTGATGAAGCCCGAGTGGGGGGACGACTACTCGATCTGCTGCTGCGTATCGGCGACGCAGACGGGCAAGGAGATGCAGTTCTTCGGAGCGCGTGCGAACCTCGCGAAATGTCTCCTCTATGCGATCAACGGCGGCATGGACGAGAAGAGCGGTGTGCAGGTCGGCCCTGCCTATCGCCCGATCCGTACGGAGTATCTCGAATACGACAACGTCATTACGAAGTATGAGCGCATGATGGACTGGCTCGCACACGTCTACGTCAACGCGCTGAACATCATCCAGTATATGCACGACAAGTACTACTACGAGGCGGCGGAGATGGCACTCATCGACACGGATGTGCGCCGCACGTTCGCAACGGGCATCGCGGGCTTCTCGCACGTCGTGGACTCGCTGTGCGCGATCAAGTATGCAAAGGTGAAGCCGATCTACAATGACCGCATCGTCGTGGACTACGAGGTTGAGGGCGACTTCCCGCGCTACGGCAACGACGACGACCGTGCGGATGAGATCGCGAAATGGGTGCTCAAAACCTTCCTGTCGAAGATCAAGGCACGTCACACCTACCGCAACTCCGAGCCGACGACATCGATTCTCACGATCACATCGAACGTCGTCTATGGCAAGTACACGGGCGCGATGCCGGACGGGCGACCCGCATGGATGCCGCTCGCACCGGGTGCAAATCCAAGCTATGGCGCGGAGTGCTGCGGGCTGCTCGCTTCGCTCAACTCCGTTGCAAAGCTGCCGTACCACTGGGCGCTCGACGGCATCTCGAACACGCAGAGCATGACACCCGCCTCGCTCGGTCACAATGAGGATGAGCGCGTACAGAACCTCGTGAGTGCGATGGACGGCTATTTCGATCAGGGGGCGCACCATCTGAACGTGAACGTGTTCGGGCGCGAGACGCTGGAGCACATCATGGAGCATCCGGAGGATCCCGCCTATGCGAACTTTACCATCCGCGTCTCGGGCTACGCGGTCAAGTTCATCAGCCTGACGCGTGAGCAGCAGGAGGATGTAATTTCGCGTACCTTCCATGAGCATATGTAAAGGCAGAATCAGCGCGACAGAGAGCTTCGGCTCGGTCGACGGCCCCGGCATCCGCTTCATCGTCTTTGTGCAGGGCTGCCGCTATCGCTGTCAGTACTGCCACAACCCCGAGACATGGGAGCGGGAGGGCGGCTATGAGGCGACGGCAGAGCAGATCTTTCGGCAGGCACTGCGCTATCGTCCGTATTGGAAACAGAAGGGCGGCATCACGGTCAGCGGCGGCGAGCCGCTGCTCCAACTCGAATTTGTGACGGAACTCTTTCGTCTCGCGAAGGAAAAGGGCGTGAACACCGTCATCGACACGGCGGGCGAGCCGTTCACACGGAACGAACCGTTTTTTAGTGCGTTCGCGGAACTGCTGCCGCTCGTGGATTTGTTCCTGCTTGATCTGAAGCACATTGACGATGAAGAGCACAGGGCACTCACGGGTGTATCGAATGAGAGTGCGCTTGCCCTGACTCAGTTCCTTTCGGAGCGCGGCAAGCGGATGTGGATTCGCCATGTGCTCGTGCCGGGATGGACGACGGGGGCGGATGCTCTTCGCCGTCTCTCGGACTTTATCGCAAGTCTAAAGACGGTCGATCGCGTGGAGGTGCTGCCCTATCATGCGATGGCACTTCACAAGTATGAGGAGCTTCGCCTGCCGTATCGGCTCGGGGACACGCCCGCACCGACTGCGGAGGAGATTGCCTGTGCGGAGGAGATCCTGCGCGTGGGGGAGTATACGGGATATTTGAGATAAACGAAAAGAGAGGCACTGCACGGCGCAGCACCTCTCTTTTTGAATGCACACATCTGTTTTTATTTTGAAACTTATGTTATACTATCTGTGTTGCCACCTCCTATAATGGCACTGAAAGGAGGTGTGCCGATTGGAGATGATCACATCATTCATACTTTCCGTCATGGCGAGTGTAGCTGCCCACTATATTTGCAAATGGTTAGACGGCGAGTAACCGGCAACTAGCCTAGGGGTTCAGAAATCTTTCCCTGTGTCAAAAAAGACCCCCGCAATGCCCGTTGCGGGGATTTTTTCGTGCCAATGGAGCACTTCCACATCATTCATTTTTGCCTCACCTATATAATAGCACTTTCTCTATTGCGTTGCAAGGCTATTTTCGGCACAGCCGTATCAAGGCATCCTCCAACAATTCATCGCCCGCCTGTCCCGTTTTCAGCAGATAGTCCGCGTCGGCAAGGGCGAGGACGGCACGTTCGAGCGTTGTCTCGGAGAATGCCTTCGCGTGTCCCCCGAGTTTTTCGGCGATGAAGGGATGCAGTCCCATGATCTTGCCGAGCCCCTTCGGCGGCGTGCCGTTCATCAGCAGACGCTTTGCCTGCCAGAGCTGGCGGACATGGCGCACGAGGAGGGCGAGCAGGACGGTGAAGTGGATGCCATCTGCGCGGCAGCGTGCGAGGAGGTCGAGTGCCTGCCTGACATCGCGTGCACTCACGGCATCCATCAGCGCGAATACGGACACCTCGGGCATCTCCGAGAACGCCGCACGCAGATCGTCCTCTGTGAACTGGGGATTGTCTGTGTAGAGCGTCAGCTTTTCCAGCTGGCGGTCGAGGAACTCCAGCGAGATGGTCGGCATGATGCCGACCACACGCAGGAAAAATGTGCGTGCCTCCCTGTGCATGGAGCGGTTCATCTCGCGCAGCCGCCCGTTCAGCCAGTTTTCCACCGTCCACGGGCGGACGGGTTCGCTCTCCAGCACGCGTCCGTATTTTTCGACCGTCTGGTAGAGCTTGCGCCGCTTGTCAGGCTTCGTGCCAAGCGTAAAGATGACATAGGTGGTCGGGAGGAGGTCGGCGAGGCGGGCAATCAGCGCATCCGCCGCCGTATCCTTTGATGCGGGGGCATCCTCGTCCCCGTCCTTTTTTTTCGTTGCACGGAAGATGGCGGCATCGCGTACGAGGACAACTGTCTTTTCTGTGAAAATCGGCACCGTTTCGAGAGTCTCTATTAGTACGTCTACGGACGGCATCTCCTCGTAGCGGATGAGCGCGTAGGCACGTTCCTCCGCCACAGGCAGGAGGCGGCGCAGGATCGCCTCCTCGGCGCGCCGCACATAGTAGCTCTCCTCGCCCGCAAGCAGGAAGACGTGCGGCGGCTCACCCTTTGCGAGCGATGCCATGAACTCTGCGTAGTTCATCGGCGGTAGCGTGCCATCTCTGCACCCACGGTGGTCGGCTCCGTGTGCCCCGAGTAGAGAATGGTATCGGGCGGCAACGTGAAGATTTCGCGTGCGATGCTGTCCCAGAGCGTCTGCTCATCGCCGCCCGGGAAGTCCGTGCGCCCGATGCTCGCGAGGAAGATGGTATCACCGACAAATGCCGCCTTGTCGCGTGCGCTGTAGAATATGCAGGAATCCGTCGTATGTCCCGGTGTATAGCGCACCTCCAGAGCAACGTCGGGATTTGCCGCGAGCGTGATAATCTCGCGGTCGGCAAAGGTCGTCACGTCCGAGAGCGTAATCCTACCGCCGCCCCAGAGCGAGAGATTCCAGTTCGGGTCGCTGTAGTAGCGCGGGCTGTCCTCGGCGGCATAGATGGATGCGCCCGTGCGAATGGCAAAGTCCTCCGCGCCGCCGATGTGGTCGAAATGGCAGTGCGTGAGCAGGAGCCGCTCGATCGTCCAGCCGCGCATCTCCGCGTGTTCGGCAAGCAGGTCGCCGTCTGAGCCTGCGTCGATGAGGAAGCCGTGCTGTGTTGCATCGTCGATATAGAAAAAGGCATTGGTCGGGATCATGTCGCCGACGGTCATACATTCGATCATGTGGATTCTCCTATCTTAAGGAAGCACTGACAAATTCAGCACCGCGTCTTAGCACATCTTTTTCGCCCTGTCTGTGCCCTAGAATCCTCCACATAGCGGACGGCTATGCGTCCGGTTTGTCTCCTTGACAGGACAAAAAAATCTGCACCAATACGAGGGTCTATTTTATCAGCGATTCCTTTATCGGAAAGAGCAGCTGGAGGATGTGAACACCCGTCTTGCCGCACGCGTCGATGCCGTCACGGCAGTATTTGCACGAGCAGACGGCCTTCTCCGTCGGCAGCTTCTGTGCGTGCCGCTGGAAGTAGGCGTGCTGCTCCTCCTCCGTCATGGGTGTGAACATGGGGGAAATCCGCATCCCGATCAATCAGCTCCCATACATAGGTAAATGCGCCCGCCTTGGAACTCTCCTCGACGATGTTTGCACAGTTGTTGCACGCGACGATTGCGTGATCTTCCGGCGTCAGTTTCGGGTGATGCGGGCGGCAGCAGCCTGCCGTCTGTACACCATGTCGCGCTTCGAGGTAGCGGCGCACGGCTGCACTCTCGGCGGGGAAGTCGGCTCGGATTTTGCAGCTCGGATAAAAGATGATTGCCATAGATGTTCTCTCCTAAATATACACAGTTTTGACTCAGCTGCCGCTGCTCCACTCGTAGGCGCGTCGCGGGTCGCCACTGGCGAGATAGATGATGCCGCAGTAGGCAAAGCCGTTCTTTTGCAGACAGTTCTGCATGGGAATGTTGTCCGCGTGGGTATCTGCGCGCAGATGCTCATGCTGCGCACGTGCGAAGGCGAGGATGGCGCGGAATGTACCGCGCTCCGTCCCATCGCTGCCCGCGCGGTGAATCGTGGCATAGGGGGCGTCGTCGCGCCATGCGCCCTCGATGCGTGCATACGTCGGGTCGTCGCCGGGGATGAGCGCAAATGCGGCATGGAGATGCCCCGCCCCATTTTCCAGTACATAGCTCACACCCTGCAGAATATCTGCGCGTACGATCTCCTCCGACGGATAGCCGCCGCTCCACTGCGTCATGTTGCCCGTGCGGCGCATAAAGGCGCGTGCCGCATCATAGATGCGCAGGATCGCGGGAATATCCTGCACCGTGGCTTGTCGTATCATTCCTCGTCCTCCGTTTCTCCTATTCTACACGATTGCAAGTAATTTTGAAAGAAGCGTTTGCGGTGATGAAAAAATAATGCTATACTAAAGCACACTTTTAAGGAGGGATGGCGATGCGTGCGTGGCTCGTCTATGCACTGCTCTCCGCTCTGTGTGCTGCATTCGTTTCCATCTTTGCGAAGGTGGGGCTCGCCGGGGTGGACAGCACTGCCGCAACGACCGTTCGTGCCGTGATCATGGCGCTGTTTCTCGTGGGTGTGGTCGTCGTCGAGGGGCATACCGCCGATTTGCCGCAGGTGCTTGCCGATCGGAAGGCACTCGCTTTCGTCGCACTCAGCGGCATTTCCAGTGCGCTCTCGTGGCTCTTCTACTTCCGCGCACTTAAGGACGCTGCGATCACCTTGGTTGCACCAATCGACAAGCTGAGTGTTGTCTTTGCAGTTCTGATCGCCGTCGTCATTCTTGGTGAACGGGTCAGTTTCCTGCACGGTGTTGGGATTGCAATGATTGCAGCGGGTGGGGTGATTTTGGTACTGTTTCCATAGGGGACGTTTGTTCTACAGATAGGGGTTGAAATGGATACACTGATTCATTCGGAAAATACGTGGGCTCTCCTGGCTGTGATGATGGCTGCGGTCGCTGCCTCGATCCATCTCGAACAGAGCTATACATGGGCATCGCGCCTTACGGGGGCGGTTCTCGCACTCGTCCTCGCACTTGTGCTCGTCAATGCGGGCATCATTCCGTCCGCTGCACCGATCTATGACGATGTGGTCTGGGGCTACTTTGTGCCGCTCGCGATTCCTCTGCTGCTGCTCCAGACGAATATCCGCAAGATCTGGCGCGAGACGGGGCAGCTGCTTGCAATCTTCCTCATCGGTTCGATCGGGACAATCGCGGGCGCGGTGATCGGGTGCGCCCTCCTGCAGCACTCCATTGACGGGCTGCCGAAGGTGGCGGCGATGATGACCGGTTCCTACATCGGCGGCGGCGTGAACTTTACGGCGCTCGCGGATGCGTTCAAGGTCAGTGGGACGCTCGTCTCGTCGACCATCGTTGCCGACAACCTCAATATGGCGATCTACTTTTTGATCCTGCTCGGGATTGCGAGCAATGCTCTCGCGCGTCGTCTCTATGAGCATCCCCTGATCGACGAGGTGGAGGAAAAGGGCGTGTCGGCAGAGGGCAAGACTCTCGCGGCGGCATACTGGGGGCGCAAGGATGTCTCCCTCCGCGACATCGCCATGTGCATTACCTATGGTGTTGTCGTCGTGACCATCTCGAAGTTCATCGGCAGTACCTTTGCGACGCTGGTTCCGGCGGACGGCGGGATGCTTTCGAAGATGTGCAGCACCTTCCTCGGCAGTCAGTACGTCTGGATTACATTGCTGTCCGTTATCTTTGCCAGTTTTTTTGAAAAACAGGCAAGTGCCATGCACGGAGCACAGGAGATCGGGACATTCTTCATCTATATGTTCTTTTTCGTTATTGGTGTGCCCGCCTCTATCATGGAGATCTTGGTGAATGCGCCGCTGCTCTTCGTTTTCTGCTTCATCATGGTCGTCCTCAATATGATGTTTTGCCTGATTGGCGGGAAAATATTGAACTTCCCGCTCGAGGAGATCCTCATCGCGTCCAATGCGAACATTGGCGGTCCGACGACGGCGGCGGGCATGGCGATCTCGCAGGGATGGACGCGCCTCGTGGGGCCTGCGATGCTTGTCGGCACGTTCGGCTACGCGATCGGCACATACATTGGCATCATTGTCGGCAGTATGCTCGGGGCATGAACGTCGCATACATTTTAGGAATCGCTGATAAAATGAAGTCCGTCAGATTGGCGTAGATTTTTTCGT
>NZ_DBHIVL010000094.1:0-8181 GCF_057271695.1 Centipeda sp. (in: firmicutes) | reverse complement strand
TCGTTATGAGTCCTTTTTTTGTTAAATTGTGTTGCACTTAGATTGTACATCCAAGCCCCAAAGTAGAAGGTGAATCATGGCTGTCTCTCGAAATATATAAAAAGTCATTTCGGGATTGGGCGAATAGTGAAGCAGGAAATACAGCGGATGCTGCGGCACACGCTCCTTGCCCCGATCTTTGTACTCGTAGAAAGGAGTAAAAAATGATTACTAACAAAAAAACTCATCGCTTGAATATTATTATCTATGCTGTACTAATCTTATTGACGGTGGCTATCCCCACCAGCTATGCTGCCACAGACAAAGCACGTATTATCCCTCTGCCTAAAGACATTTCTCTGCCCACATTAGAAGGAGCTACCTCCGCCCCACAGGAGATTAACCACAAAAGAAGCATCTACTTTGCACACCCTGATTTTTATCATATGCGTTCAAATCGAAATCTCCTAATATTGTCGCATTACCAAACATATCAGCAAACCACAGAATATACCTGTGGACCGGCTGCCGCGTTAACGGTGTTGTACTATTATGGCAATCACGACTTTGATGAAATGGAACTCACCCAAGGCATGAAAACTCAAGGCATCCACATTGGCACAAATACAGCCAACATAGTTGCGTTCTTCAAAAACATCGGCTGGCAGGTTGAAACCGGATTAGCCTCAAAACCTATGGAAAGCTACATGGCATTCAAAGATTTTGTTATAAGAAATCTGCGGCAACAAAGACCTGTCATGGTTGAAAATATAGATTGGGGCGGTCATTGGCGAGTCATCATCGGCTATGATGATATGGGAACCGAATCTTTTTCTGACGATGTACTAATTATGGCTGACCCATACGACACCTGCGATCATCTTCAAGATGGTTACGTGATAAACAATGGCGAGAAATTTTTCTCCATGTGGTTTGACCACAATGTATTGCCTGAAGACCAAAGATCGCAACCTTGGGTAGTTGCTTACCCTGCCAAACAAAAAAAGTGACATATTTCAAAACACCGCCCCTTCGAGCGGTGCCCTGCTTTGGTTTCGGCTTAGAATGTTCTTTCGTAGGAAAGCCCCATGCTGTTGATTTCGGCGGCGAATTTTGCACCCTTTGCAATTTCCTCGGCGGTTTTCAAAAGTTCCTCCGGCGTGTTGCGTCCGCCCAGTATGTGTATATTCCTGTACTATCCGAGAAATAGCAAGGTCATATGTGCGTATACAATCACCCTAAAACACCCACACGCCACGATTTTCATACACCGATTCCGACGTATCATTCCCACACCGAATCGCACGATCCAGAGCCATGATAAGAGCAATTACACCGTCGATCTTCTCGGTGGATTTCTCCTTATCTGCCTTGATGTTGCCCGCAGGATCGGTGCGAATGAAGATGTTGTCTGCCATCCAGCGCATGACGGGATGCCCGCCGTGCGCTATTTTCTTTTCCAGCGTCAACTTCATCAGTTCCTTGGTCGGCGGACTCATATCCTTGAAGCCCTGCCCGAATGGAACAACGGTGAATCCCATTCCTTCGAGGTTCTGCACCATCTGCACCGCGCCCCATCGGTCGAAAGCAATCTCGCGGATGTTGTACTTCTCGCCCAGTTTCTCGATGAACGTCTCGATGAATCCGTAGTGAACCACATTCCCCTCCGTGGTCATAAGAAAGCCCTGCTTCTCCCACACGTCATACGGCACATGATCGCGGCGCACGCGCAGGTCGATATTCTCCTCGGGAATCCAGAAGTACGGAAGGACGGCAAACGGCTCATCTTCCTCCGTCGGAGGAAACACAAGCACGAATGCCGTGACATCGGTTGTCGACGAGAGGTCGAGACCACCGTAGCAGACACGTCCCGTGAGGGATTCCGCATCCACAGGCAGAGCGCACGCATCCCACTTGTTCATCGGCATCCACCGCACGGACTGCTTCACCCACTGATTCAATCGAAGCTGACGGAAACTGTTCTCCTCGGCGGGATTCTGCCGTGCAGAGTCACAGGCTGCCTGTACCTTGTCGATGCCGACCGTAATTCCGAGGGACGGATTCGACCGCTTCCAGACCTCCGGGTCTGTCCAGTCCTCATCCACCTTTGCTCCGTAGATCACAGGATAGAAGGTCGGGTCGATCTTTCTCCCTTCGAGAATGTCCTTCGCTTTCTGGTGCGTCTCGTAGCAGATGGACTGCGTATCCGTTCCTGCCGTGGTGATAAGGAAGTAAAGCGGCTGCATTCGCGCATCGCCGGAACCTTTCGTCATGACGTCAAAGAGTTTGCGATTCGGCTGCGTGTGAAGTTCGTCGAATACAACGCCATGGATATTGAAGCCATGCTTCGAGTAGGCTTCTGCCGAGAGCACCTGATAGAAGCTATTCGTCGGCAGATAGACCATACGCTTCTGTGAGGCGAGGATCTTTACTCGCTTGCTGAGTGCAGGACACATACGCACCATATCTGCTGCGACCTCGAACACGATACTCGCTTGTTGACGGTCGGCGGCGCATCCATACACCTCGGCGCGTTCCTCACCGTCTCCACAGCAAAGGAGCAGTGCTACAGCGGCCGCGAGCTCTGATTTTCCTTGCTTCTTGGGAATCTCCACATACGCCGTGTTGAACTGCCGATAACCGTTCGGCTTCAAAATTCCGAAAATGTCTCGGATGATGCGTTCCTGCCAGTCAATCAGCTCGAAGGGCTTTCCTGCCCACGTCCCCTTCGTATGGCACAGGCACTCGATAAAGCCCACGGCGTAGTCCGCAGCGGCTTTGTCATAGTGTGCGTCCTCTGCCATGAACTTTGTCGGCTTGTAGTCCGTCAGTTTCCGCAAAGAGTCACCCCCATCAAAAAAAGCCGCCGTCAGCGACTCACAATATCTGAAACGAGAAGCAGCCCCGAAGGGCTGTTTTGTTGTTCGGCGTGGCTTAGATGCGCTTCATGCACCAAGCCATCGCGTGTCCGCCGTCCTCGAAAAGCTCCTTGGCGGCTTCGACAAGGTTCAGGCGGCATTCGATGTCCGCGAATCCCGTCTCTTCCGGCGTTTCGACCATCTCGTAGATGGCTGCGTGGAAGCCCCAACACTCCATCCCGACGACAAGGATCTGCTCGCCGTAGCGAAGGATCGCGCCGCTCGTCCCGAACCGCATCTCATCGAGGTGCTCCATCGTGGTGGTCTTCGGCCATCTTGCTTCTGCGCTTTTCATTTTGTGTTCCTCGCTTTCTGTGTAGGTTGTTCCCTTTGTCATGTACATATATGCCTCTAAACGCAGGATATAGCAAGTCATATTTCGGATAAACTACACTTATTTTTCGAGAGAAACACAGCCCCGAAAGGCTGTGCGGAATCCCTGAAATCGTCGACTATTTTTCACCCGTGAGGATAAAGCGGATATATGCGGCACGGTCTCTCTCGATGAAGCAGACGAGTTCGTAGAATTCCATCTCAAATGCCATCCTCTGAACAGCGGGAATGTCGAACATATTCACCCGCCCGGAGTCGCGGATGTCCATGATCTGTGCGAAAACCTTCTCGTTCATGATCTGCCCCCTTTCTGCATGATGCGGAAGGAGTCCACGCCGGGGATCAAACTGAGCGAGGAGCCTGTTTCCCATCGGACGAGAAGCTGCGCGGCATCGTCAACACCCAGTATCTCACCGAGCGTCCCCACAGGCGGCGCTTGCGGATCGTCCATCGCGAGGAGTTTCACCTTCGTCCCGCGCGGGTAGTATTTCCGAAGTGCCGCGATCCGCTCTTTACTCGGCATCTGCATGATGTGCCGCCTCCTTCCGATGTCCGCTCTTGAATGCGCTACTGCCCGTGAGGTTCTGCAAGAGAATCTTGCGCGACTGTTTGTAGGCACTCCCGATCATGCCAAGGCGCAGGAGGAAGCAGCGGAAAGCGTACTTTTCGTTGTCCACAATTTTCTCCTTCGCCGTGACACGCTTCTGCGTCCGCGCCATCTCGCAGAGTTTGCTGATGAAGGCGGCATAAGCCTTCGCCGTCTCGTCGGTGATCGTGCCGTGCAGCCATGTGAAGGTGATGCGCTCATCGGTCAGTGTGTAGGTCGCTTCTTGGATGTCGAAGGCGTGACGAATCAGCCGCCCCTTGCTCAGAAGGAGGGCGTCCAGATTCTGCAGCGCGGTCTCCGCGAAAAGGCTGCGTGGGAGGCTGATCGAAAGGCTGTCCTCGTCGGGTTCTGCCATCTCTTCCTCTGTCGGAGCAGGTTCTGCCGCCGTTTCCGTCTGAAGCGGCGTATCCACTGCCTCTTCCGTCCGGTTCGGCTCGTCTGCCCCTGTGTCCGCGCAGGAAGCCTCGTCCTCCCCGCCCTCGGACATAAAGCCCTCCTCGCGCAGTGCCGTGCGCACACGCGCAACAGTCGCTTCGTCAAGGGCATCGTCGAAGCAAAGGTTGCCATCCTTCGTGATTTCGAACGCTCCGATCTTGTAGAAAAATGTCGGTGCACCGCAGTAGACGGGCTTTTCGCCGAGTACCTTGCCGACGATCCCGACCATCGCCTTGCGCTCTTCCTTTTGGATGTTGTAATTGACCTTCATGGTGATTTCCTCCTTTATGAACTTTGGTCATTACATACATGCCTCTGGTCGGAGTAATTAGCAAGCGGATTCTGTTGTATACACCGAACGTCCGAAATGTGCAATTCCCGTAAGGACATAGAACACACAGGGAAGTGCGATGCCGTTCCCCCACATCTTGTACTCTGCTGCATCCGAGTGCGGATTCTTGAGCCATCTGCGAATCTGCGTATCGGTCTTGGGCTTCTTGCCACCCGTGATTTTTCGGTGCGTCTCAAAGACCGTGCGCCAGAACGCCATCTCTTCCTCCGTGGGATTATCCGTTTCAAGTCCCGCGCACCATCCGTCGGGAAAGCCCTGCAAGCGTCCGCACTCGGTCGGTGTCAGCCGACGTACGGCATAGACGGGTTGATTAACGACCATCGGGTCTTTGAAGTCCCGCGCCATGAGCGTCGGGCATTTCTCCTTTGCAAAATGAGAGTGGCAGCCCGTGGTCATGGCATAGACCGCATGACGGTCGGCAGTGTTGAGCGTAAAACTCACATTCTCTGCGATGCCGCTTCCCTGCGGACCGTTCTTCTCCTGCCGTCCGATCATCGAGCCTTGGATGGAGACGACCGCAACGCCGCCTTGACAGCACGCAGGATTCCCGCCGCTCCGGTCAATCGTCCGCGCCGTCTCGGTTTCATATATCCCAGAGTGCGGATTGTCCGAGCACATGGCATTGGATTGGAACGACGAGATGCAGAAGAGCCTCGCGTCCTTCATGACGAGCGGCTGGTTGTTGCCGCCCGTGCCGTAATGACGAGAGACCGTCGGCGCAACAGGAAGGGGACCGCTATACCGTGCGTCTGCACCATGTTACTCGAATACGGCAGGGACTTTGCTCGCACGAAGCGTTGGAGATGTCTCCTTCGCATAGCCGATGCCGCGACTCTGTGCAGAATGCTCGGTACAGAAACCCGCACTTACCCTCTCGCTTGCCGTTCCAGTGCCATCCGCAAACTCTCGGGCAGTGCCTTGCCACGAAGCGAAGCACGGCGCAAGATCCCCGCGCACGCTTTCGGTGTCAAATAGTATTTGTCCGGCACTTGATCCTGCAAAATCTGCGACAAGGTAGATTCTGCGCCGACGCTGTGGAACTCCCCAGCCCTGTGCGTCCATGAGCCGGTAAGCAACGCTCCATCCGTCTCCCATGAGAATGTCGGCATACACCCATCCACCTTTTTGAGGCAAAGGCACCTCGGGAGCTTTCGGCTCTTTGAGGCGGACGATCTCCGTAAGGACGGATTGGAAGTCCCGTCCCCCGGAACTTGAGAACGCTCCTGCGACATTCTCCCAGACGATGAATCTTGGGTATCTTCCATTCGTTGCACACCTCATTTCTCGCACGATACGAATTGCCTCGAAGAACAGTACGGATTCCTGCCCATGCAGCCCCTCCCGCCGTCCCGCGATACTGAGATTCGTACAGGGCGAGCCAAACGTGATAATGCCCACAGGCTCGATCTCGCCCCCTCGGATATTGTGAATGTCTCCGAGATGTTTGACGGAGGGAAGCCGCTTTGTGATGACACGAATCGGGAACGGCTCGACCTCCGATGCCCACTTCGGCTCTATCCCCGCAAGAATTGCACCAAGTGTGAAACCCCCGCTCCCGTCAAAGAGACTACCGAGCGTCATCATTTCATGGAATGGGGCGCGGTCATGCGCTCAAGCATCTTGCCCGTCATCCAGATCGCACCGTCGATGACAAGCGGTAGGAAGATGCGGTCACGGAATCTGCACCATCCCGTCTCCTTCTCCGCGCTCTCTTTCAGCGCCGCCGTGTACGCCGCCGACACCTCACGCGCTGCGGGAAGCCCCTTCTCGTGCATCCAGAGGACGGTCGCTTCCTTCGCTTCCGTCCGCACGAAATCTCCCACATGGTTCTTCAGCTCATTTTGAATGTGTTCCAGTTTCATCTTCAACACGCTCCTTCATAGTCCGTTACCCCACGCGCAATGGCGCGGGCAAATTCATCCTGTCGCGTACTGAGAAGCTGCGCATCGCCCGCATGGTCAATAAACGCAAGCTCCACAAGCACAGCGACTGCATCCGTGTTGCTCAGAACATACAGACCGTTGACACCGGGCTTTGCGCCCTTTGTGCCGCGATCCGTAGTCCCGAGTGATGTGACAATCTGGTTCTGAATGCAGTTTGCCAGTGTCTCCCCTGCGCCGCTTCCGTAGAAGTGCCACGTCTCAGTCCCCTGCGCCACTCCATTACAAGCATTACAGTGGACGGAGATGAATACGTCCGCACCGCTGCAGTTGGAAGCCGAGACCACTTCGTGTAGGCTGTCGGATTGCAGACAGTCGACCACCTCGACACCCGCTGTAGCGAGATACCCCGCCACAAGGTCAGCGACGTTCTTTGCAACGTCACATTCCCGCAGCCCGTATCCGCACGCGCCGGGGTCGGGATTTCCGTCCGGCGCATGACCTGGATTCAAAAACACACGCATCACGATTCCTCCTTCGGCACATCCGCATACGGAATGCGCTCACCGTCACGTTCCAAAAACACATCTTCGGCATTCCCGCCTTTGCTCTGAATGTACCTCTCAACAGCGACATCCACGAACTTCGGCTCAAGCTCCACGCCATAGCAGATACGGTTCAACTGCTCACAGGCGATGAGCGTTGATGCAGAACCAAGGAAGCCGTCGAGAACGATGCCGTTCGTCTGCGTACACTGCTTGATGAGATATGCGATAAGCGGCACGGGCTTCGAGGACGGATGTCCGCATCCGTCCTTCTTCGAGTCCTTGATGCGGTCGAATGCAAAGACAGTGGTCTGCTTCTGATCGCCGTACCATCTGTGCCGTCCGTCCTTCCTCCATCTCCAGATAATTGGCTCGTGGATGTACTTCCAGTCCGTGCGCGTAAGAACCAGTCGGTCTTTCTTCCACACCAGTCCTGCGCCAACTTTAAAGCCCGCATCTTCATAAGCGTCATGAAAGATGCGGGCTTTTGCCGTTGCGTAGAAAACATAGATGGAAGCGTCTGTCGCCATTGCCGAGTGGAAGGCGGTAAAGGCAGATTTGAGGAACTCGTAGGCGTCCTTGTCATTCAGATCATCGTTCTTGATCTTCCCGGAGGAACTTTCCAGAGCCACAAAATACGGCGGGTCCGTGCAGACAAGGTTGACCTTCTCACTGCCGAGCAGACGCTCGTATGTCTCTGGCAGTGTAGAGTCTCCACAGATCACACGGTGCTTGCCGAGATGCCAGACATCCCCTGTTTTAGCAACACAGGGCTTTGCGAGTTCTGCATCCACGTCGAAGTCGTCTTCCTGCGCTTCACCGTCATCCGGAGAGAGCAGATCGGCAATCTCGGTTTCGTCGAAGCCCGTGAGTGAGATGTCGAAGTCCATGCCTTGCAGGGCTTCCATCTCAACGCGCAGCATTTCCTCGTCCCAGCCCGCATCGAGTGCGAAACGGTTATCCGCGAGGATGTATGCCTTCTTCTGCGCCTCGGTCAGATGGTCGACGAATACGCACGGCACATTCTCCATGCCCTCCGCCCGTGCAGCCATAACGCGCCCGTGTCCTGCGAGAATACCGTAGTCCTTGTCGATGATGACGGGACTGACGAATCCGAACTCCCGCAGACTGC
>NZ_DBHIVL010000093.1:0-8279 GCF_057271695.1 Centipeda sp. (in: firmicutes) | reverse complement strand
GGAAGCACTGATAAATTCAGCACCGCCATCTTGACGCATCTTTTTTGCCCGCACTTCGTCGGCAAATCCTCCACATAGCTTTGGCTATGCGTCCGGTTTGCCTCCTTGTTCGGACGAAAAAATCTACGCCAATCTGACGGACTTCATTTTATCAGCGATTCCTTAAAAATAATCTATCGTTTAATCCCTACAAAAATACTCGGGATTCATATTTTCATCATTGTATTTGCTTTCATATAAAAAGTCAATAACCTAAGACACGATCTATAAACAAAACAAATAATTGAGATTCCTTTTCATAGGCAACAAAAATAAAAAGAGCCCATGACCATCTCACGAGCTCTCAATCATTGTATCCCTAATCCGTTTGCTCTGCGCCCTCAGAACCGATATGTCACCTGCACGCGCGTATAGTTGCCGAGCTTGAACGTCTCCGGTCCATAGAGTGTGTCGCGCATCCCAATGCCCTTCGCATCGAAGGTATAGAACGCCTCAACGAGCAGATTTTCCACAGGCACATAGCCCGCACCGACAGTAAAGCTGCGGATGCCGTCAAGGTAACGATCGGGCAGCGACTCCGTCCCATTGCCGCCGAAAAACGAGCCATGATCAAACGCCTTGTAGTCGATAAAGGCGTTCCAACTGCCCGGCACATCCATATCCACATTGCCGAGATCAAACCGCATGACCCAAAACGCCGGGACACCTCCACGCTCGCGCCCGCGCAGTGTAAATGTTGACGTTCCCGCTGTATGTTCATAACGCGTGTACCCGTTCATATATCTGCCGAACACCGTACGGTTCTGCCCGTAGTCAACGGAGATCGCCGCGTTTTTCGCGAGCCGCCAGCGTGCGCCAATGCCGATCACATTCGCAAGTGTGTCAAATGTATCGACATCATTCGTCGTGCCGTTCGCTGTTCGGAAGCTGTGCGAGTCCCCGCCGACTGCACGCAGATACCATGCCGCAATGCCGACAGCAGGCGTGATTTCGTGACGCGCCTGCACATAGAATGCCCTCTTAATCGCGGGAATGCGATCCACATGAAGAACAACTCCACACTGTGGAAAGAGACACCCCGCCTTCGCCAACAGATGTAGCGGCAATTTGCTGCTGTCCTCCGGCCTCCAATAGTTGTCTGACGCAAGCAGCGATAGGATTCTCTGCGCGACTGGTGAAAGTCCTGCCCGACGATATCCGAGTGCAGTCTCTCCGTTCGGCAGCTTCTTATAGAGCGGTTCAAGCGCAGCCCCCTTATCGTACAGAGATGAGAGCGCCTTCTCCTTCGCTTGGTCTCGCGTGAGCGGCTGGAAATCTCCCGGTTTTAGCTTATCCAGCGGAATGCCCGCATAGTTTTTTCCCTTATGCGCACTCCCCTTGCCCAGAGCCTCCAACGTCTCGCCGCCCTTATATGTGCCATATCCGTAGAACTCCGACGAAAATGTATATTTCTTGTAGTTTGGAAGCGTTCGCAAAAGCCCCGAATTCTCCAGATAAGCCCTCCATGTCTCCGGATTTTCACCGCTGCGTGACATAACCGTGTTCCACGAAGTCTCGCCCGCCTGACGCAGCTTGTCTTTATCAAACGGATCGGCTCCGTTGGGAACGGTCATAAAGAGATCGGTCATTAAGAATCTGCCCTTGACATTCCCCTCTGGGTCCTTCGCCGTGACAATGCGCCAGATATGGCTGTTCGTCTCATACTGAGCAGCTCTTTTGATTTTATTGTACGCAGCGGGATCATCCTTGGCGATCAGATCGAGATAGGAATCAATGATCTTCTTTTCCTCGGCAAATGTCTTCGCTGTCTTGAGCTTATCATAGAGGGACTCAAAACCGGGCGTCTCCTTGCTCGGAGGGGTATAGGCCTCATCGTTGATGTGCTCCATATCATAGCCGAGCCATTCCTTCTTCGTCGGCGGACGCAGGAACACCTCGTTTACCGCATGGGTATAGGCGGAGTCCGAAATCCCCGTACTCTTGCTGAAATCACCAAAACCAACGCGAACCTGACTGCGTGTCCCCGTCCAGACCGCACGCACACCGTCGTACTCCTTGCCGAAATAATAGCCCGTTACCCCCATCGGCTCCGTCAGTCGTCCGAGACTGAGATCCCATGCTTTCACGTGCTGCGTCACATCGGCATTCTCAACGCGTGCTTCGTTGAGCGCGTGCGATGCGCTGACATCCTGTGCCGTATCGACTTCTTTACTGCCGGACACGCTGCCAATCAGCGTGATATTCGTATGTGCACCAACACGCATATCAGCCCCCACGCGCAGCCGCTGCTCAAATCCCTGCTCCCCCTTCTCCAAATAGTTTTTATACGCCGAGCCAACACTCGATCGCGTCGTGACGCGTGCCTCCGCCGGTTTGTTCTTTCCGGTGAACGCATTGTACCGCAGACGATAATCGCCAAAAACCTCAAATCCCTCGGGTCGCTTTACATCAAAAGGCGGCACGATAAAACGCCCGACTCCGGCGAACGCTTCGCCCCTCTGCTCATCGGCCAATGTCTCCCACGAAGACGATTTGCGATGCGAGATACGGTCAAATTTCAAATTGACGCCGAGCTTATAAACGCGCTCCTGCATTGCCTGATCGTCATCCCGATGATTGAAGAGATTGTCGATGCCCAGATAGACCACAGAATCCGCGTCGATCTTCTTCTGAACGAGGAGATTCCACACGCCGAAACTCTTGCGCTCATAGGTCTGCTGACCGCCCTTTGCAAAATTATACTGCGTCGTTCCATCGCCGATGTCGTTATGCACATAGTTCCCATTGTTCGCAATGGTATTGCTGTCCAGCATGTGCAGATAGTAATCCCCCCAAAGGGATGCACGCCAACTCCTATTCTCATACGTCAGTCCAATATCAATCTTGTGCTGCGGTTTATTGAGCAGCTGACGCGGCATATTCGGATCGCTCTTGTTCACCGCATGAAGATAGGTATAGCCGAGCTTCCACGAAAAATGATCGTCGATCTTCTGTGAAAATTCCGTCTCAACGCCCGTGATCTCCGCCCTGCCAATATTCTTAAAGCTATAGATCATATCGGGCGGCGTGATCCACGTCTGTTTCTTTGCATCGGCCTCCGGATGGAAATGCATAAGCTCCCCTGTGAAATACGTCGTCATATAGTCCCGAATCCTATTGTGGAATGCGTTGATTCGAATCTGGCTCTTTCCATGCTCCGCCTCAAATCCCAAATCGAAATTCAGCGATTTCTCCGGCCTCAGATTTGGATTGCCGAACCAGTAATAGCCGAGTTTTCCAACGCCGAGATCGTAGGGCATACCGGCGTACATCTCCCAGTGGTAGTAGAGCTCCCCCATCCCCGGCTCTGTATAGCCCGTACCAATATTCGCCTTGAAGCGCCGATCGGCATGACCTCCGATCGAATGCGTCACCCCCATGTTAAAGCTGACATGCGAGCCAAATAGACTGCTGTGATCGAACCGAACGCTTGGCATGAAGATCGTATCCTTCCCCATCTGCCAAAAGTCCTGGAAAAAGAAATGCTGTTTCTTTATATCTGCCTGCCCGATGGTCTGGCGGTTTTTGCGCTCCTGCTCCTCCTGTTCAAACTTCTTACCATGCCATGTCAGAGTCCTTTTGTAAGTGCCGTAATACCTACGCATAATAGTATCGCCATCGAGCGGATCGCCGTCCTCGTCCAGAAAGCGATCTGCCGGATTTTCTCTGCGCAGTTCCTCAATGAAACTTGGGATCTTATCGTCGTTCGTCCCATTCTGAAAATCCTCAAAAGTATAGGACGGAACCTGTGTCTTTCCGTTCGCATCCTTGTACCCATAGAGAGCATACGCCTTATCGTATTGGGGAATCCCTCTCTCGTTCAGATACATCGGTCGATCCTTGATGCTCGATCGGGGCGTCCCATCTGCATCGCTGTGCAGATTCTTATCATAATCCCACGGATCAATATACCTTGTTTTTATATTTCTCGCACCTTTGAGCCGGCTCCCCTCCCCGTCCTCTTTGCTGAAGCCAAGACCGTAGGAGAGCAGATGTCGATCGCTCGCCTGCGTATTCGCGCGGACCTCGACATTCCACTCTTTATGCAGAATATGATCCAAATAGTGAAGCGAATTTTTTCCTTCGTATTTGGAAAAGGCGGCGACAGAGGATAGGGTAACGTCGTCTTCCTTCATCTTTGCGTAGTTAAAATCGAGCTTCCAGTCCGTGCGCGCGCCACGCCCTTGATAGCTCATGCGATAGGTATCACGATCGATATTCCGCTTGTAATGAATCACCGGATCGGGCGCATCCTCGGAGTGCTTGGTAAAGCGATCCATCTCCTCATTTGCACGATCCAGTGAGAAATCAAGTGTATGCCGATCGTCAAACGAATAGCTCCCCAAAATGCCAATATTCTTTATATCGCCAAAATAGCGCAGAGAATTCCGAATCGCCCCGGTCGTATTGACTCCGTTATAAAAAATCTTTTCACTGTAGATCGGCATAACATCCCGTCTGCTGCCGTAGATCGCCCCTTGAAACTTGCCCATCCTGCCACTGTCCGCACGCAGGAAAAAATTCTTATAGGGCGCAGTCGTCGTGTCATCCCGGATGCGCCGCCCCTCTAAATTAAACTGAAGAGCTGCATCGTGCGCTGCTCTCCGCGTGATCACATTGACGACACCGCCGATGGCATCCGCGCCGTACTTCGCGCTCGCCGCGCCGCGGATGATCTCGATGCGCTCGACATTCTCCGTGCCGAGCCGCTGCAGCTCGTCCGCCTGCCCACTGTATTTTGCGAAATCGCCCATAACCGGATGGCCGTCGATCAGGATGAGTGTGTGCCGCGGCTCCGCGCCGCGCATCGAGAGCGTAACACGTCCCATCGCATCGACGTTGCGCGTCATCCCCGTCTCGCTAAAGATGATGTCCTCGACGGATTTTGCCTGCTTCTTTGCAATATCCTCTGCCGTGATGATCGTCGTCGACTGCGACTCCATCTTCGCATCTTCCTTTGCCGCATCCGTCTCCACATGAACGTCGGCAGTAGAAACATCAGCCGCCATATCGTCATTTGCCCATACGGTACACGCAGATGCCATAGTATGAAGCAATATGGCACAGACCAACGTCGTTTGCGCTCCTTTTTTCACAAGATCACCTTTTCTATAAATATTTCTATTCGGACTGATATTAACTATCAATCTGATATCGCTATTATACCCCTTATTTTCCATATATTCCAGTCCTAAATTTCAAAAATCTTTAATTTTCATAAAAATAGCCATCGTACGAAATTTTTCTCATACGATAGCTTAAGATATTTTTCACATAGTGTATGTGATGACTAGGCCAGCTCCTTAAAATGCTTCCTCAAAATCCGCTTTCCAATATAGATGCCGATGAAGCCCCCGAGAAAGGCAATCCCCATGCCCGCCGCGAGGAAAATCCCTGTGCTGTGCTCGACGAACTTCTGAATCCGCTCCATATCCATGCCCGCCTCCTGCCAGCGAACCATCTCCTGCTCAAGGAAGAACAGAAGAGGTATCGCGCCGCCGAATACATAGGATGCCTGAATCAGCCCATAGCCCGCCGCGAGTACGGGAATCCGCTGACCGAGCGCACGCACGGCGAGATCCACCACGAGCGCGACCGCTGTCACCGAGCCGACGAAAGGCACATACATCATCCCCGAGAATCCGGCAAAGAGTGCCGTGCTAATCGCGACAAAGAGAGTAATCGCACCGAACTTCGGAATCTTCTTCACGACGAACAGGAACACCGTCCCGAGCAGCACGCCGATGAGCGCGGGGCTCAGCGCGTGCATCGCCGGCGAGAGCAACACGGTGAGTGCGCCGATGCCCAGCACAAGCACGCCGTACAGTGCCGAGAGTATACCGATTAGGACAAAGTCGCTGATTTTCCAAGCATTCATTATGTTTTTCCTCCAATGGATCGTTATCTGATACGCTCACGGAAGAGCCGCTCAAGTGCGGCGGCGTCCCGCAGTGCAAAATCCTCTGCAATCCACCCATCCTCGAGGAGAATGACGCGGTTGCACGAATTCATGATGAACTCGTAGTCATGCGTAATAATGATGGCGGCATTCTCCGCTCCCGTAAATTCATCGATGAGCGTGCAGACCGTCCGCATATTACCGTAGTCCAGACCGCTCGTCGGCTCATCGAAAATGCCGATGCGCTTCCTCAGGAGGCAGGCAGCAGCAATCACGAGCCGCTGCTTCTGCCCCATCGACAGCCGCATCGGATGCTCATCGATCAGCGGCAGCAGGCGGAACTGCTCAAGCACCGTACGAATGCGCGCATCGATGTCCTCCGCTTCTTCGTTGCCGAGCAGGAGATCATGATAGAGACTCGAACCGAAGATCTGAAAATCCACATTCTGCATCACATAGCTGACCGCCGTATAGCGTTTGCGTGCGGCAATGGTTTTTCCGCCGACAGAGAGACGCCCGCCACGTTCCCGCAGCAGTCCGCAGATGATTTTCGCGAGCGTACTCTTACCGCAGCCGTTATGCCCGAGGAGAGCGATACGGTCACCCGCCCGTACAGAGAGCGAGACATCGCGCAGGACATCCTGCCCGCGCACATAGCTAAACGAAATGTGTTCGAGTGACAGCAGCTCTGCACCGCCCATCGCAGGAGCAGCGTGCTCACACGCCGCACGCGTATGAAAAAGATCGAAGCCGCGTATGCCGAACGCGTTCAATGCCTTGTTGTCAAGCACGTCCATCTCCGCACCGCGATAGCGGCGCACAATCGTCCCCTGCTCCATTATGACGAGTTGGTCGCACACGCCGTGCAGATAGTAGAGACGGTGCTCTGCCACCACAATCGTATAGCCGCGCTCCTTCAGCTCCTCAATCGTACGGCGGAGAAGTGCGATCGACGGATAGTCCAGATTTGCCGACGGCTCGTCCAGCAGCAGAATCTTGCACTCTAGCATCAGTGCCGAGGCAATCGCAATCTTCTGCTTCTCCCCGCCCGACAGTTCCGAGAACTTCCGTCCAAGAAAACGCTCAAGCGAAAGTGTCTCCACGACAGAGCGCAGCCGCCGCTCGATCTCATCACGCGGCACACCGAAGTTTTCACAGCCGAATACGAGGTCGGACAGCACATCGAGCGTAAAGAACTGATTGTCTGGATTCTGGAACACCGTCGCCGCAATCCGCGAAATATCTCCAACGCGGAGATTCAGCACATCCTGTCCGGCGAGGAGAACCTTCCCCTCCGCCATGCCCTCGTAGAAGCCGGGACAGAGACCATTGATGCGGCGCAGGAGCGTTGACTTCCCGCAGCCGCTCTCCCCCGCGATCACGATCACCTCGCCCGCCCCTGCGGTGCAGGAGTTCCCGTCGATGCTCCGCTGCGCCCTGTCCTGATATTGAAAGCCTACACTCTGTAACTCAATCATAGCGCCCCCCTCAAACAACGGTAAGACAGAGCGCAAAGGCAAGCGGCGCAAGGAAGATCATCGCCCAATCCTTGCCGCCCATGCGGACATCGAAATAGGACGTGCGCGTCCCGCTGTATTCATAGCCCTTGACGAGCGCCGCTCCCGAGAACTCCTCCGTGATCTTCTCACTGCGGAACAGCATCGGCACAACAAAATACTCAATCGCCTTCATCGGATGACGCACGACATAGCCGAGCGACACAGGAATCCCTTTGAGGCGCATTGCATCCACAATCACGCGAAAATCGTCCTTCATCGCCGGCAGATAGCGGATCATCACCACAATGCTGAGAATGATGCCCCGATGCAGACGCAGACGCGAGAGTGCCGTCGTGATCTCCGCGATATTCGTGCTCTTCTTGAGCGCGATGCCGAGCACGACGAACGGAGAGATGCGCAGTGCGATAAAGGCTATCAGCTGCGGCACGAGAATCAATCCGCGCGGCAGATCCGTGCCGCGCAGCAGCTCCGCCCCATATTGGAGCACAAGCAGTGCGAGAAAGCCGAGGATAAACTTCACCGTCTGCGCCGCACTGCCAACCGTCGCAAAGACAAGAAGCGAGAGTACAAAGGACAGAATCAGCACCTCCTGCCGTCCCGAGAAGATCAGAACGCACATGAGCAGCAGATTCAGATATAACATCGTCCGAAAATCGAACGGCTTTGATGATGTGGTCAGTATGGTCACCCCTTCTGTTTGGTGAATAATAAAACGAGGCCGTTCAGAAACGACCCCATTTTATCAGTATTTTCTTCCAAACGCAACAGCCTTGGATGTACAATCTAAGTGCAACACAATTTAACAAAAAAAGGACTCATAA
>NZ_DBHIVL010000092.1:0-8325 GCF_057271695.1 Centipeda sp. (in: firmicutes) | reverse complement strand
TCGGACGAAAAAATCTACGCCAATCTGACGGACTTCATTTTATCAGCGATTCCTAGAGTCTCTTCATCATATTCCTCCTGTTTTCAACAACTGTATACAGTATACCACAAAAACAAAGGATGAGAATATTTTTTTAAAAAATAAAACTTTTCTTCTGTGTGAGCATACATTTTTGGTGCTGCTTGGTTATAAGTTCATTTTCAATCCATTGATTATCTGCATTTATCCAATTATTTGCAGGATTGTGCGGCAGAGATTCGTTCTTGTTGCAGGATTCTATCTCTCCTATAATGGGAAATACGGGAAGGAGGTGGCGTATGGAAGGAAACGAGCGACGCAAACAGTTGGCAAAATTTCTGCGAGCTACCCTCTCAGCCGCGCCCGTCACAGCTGAGAATCTTGCACGAATGCTTGCGGTATCCGTCCGAACCGTACGCTACGATCTGGACGCGCTCACGGAGGAGCTGCGGTGCGAAGGGCTGTGCATACGCTCGCAGGCACGGCGCGGCATCTGGCTGGAACGCGTGGAGGCGCAGGAGGTGGCAACTGCCGCACCGGTACTGGATCGCAAGGAGCGGCGTGACCGCATCATCCTCGCGCTCCTCGGCGATGCGCCCTGCTCGATTGACGGACTTGCGGAGGAGCTTGCCATCAGCCGCAACACCCTCATCAGCGACCTAAAGGATGTTCAGGCAACGCTCGAGCAGCGTGGACTTGCGTATGTCTCAAAGCGCGGCGCGGGAATTGCAGCGACCGGGGGAGAGCAGGAGCTGCGCGATATGCTCATCCATATCTTCGCGAAAGAAGAGCATGATTTTCGCCATTTTGATCGTACGGATGCAGCCTCCTCTCCGTTCCGCCGCTATGCACATGACCTTCCCATGGCAGAGATTGCGGCGTTCTTCCTCGACCTCCTGGGCAGACACGGCGTGCTCGGGAGCGATCTCTCGATCAACCGTATGATCTGTGCGCTCGCCGTCCAGATGCAGCGGCTGCGCGAGGGGCATCAGATCACCGAGGGGCGTCCCGTGGATTTTCTGTCAAATGAGGGGGAGGCAACGGAGTCTCTGGCTGCGGAGATTGCGGCAGGGATGGCGGGCTATGCGCCGGAATTCCTGCACGCAGCAGAGATCCAGCACATTGTCAAGGAGCTGCTGCACAGCCGCATCTACGTCTTTCGCGAGGAGCCGGGACGCACGCAGGAGACCGCGCGCGCACTTGCACGGGAGTTTGTCGCATATGCACAGGTCTGGTTGGATGATACGTATGCAGACGATGAGGAGCTGCTGCGGAATCTTGCGGTACATCTCCGTCCTGCGCTTGAGCGGGCGCACGTCGGCATTGTGTTGACGAATCCGCTTCTCGAACGTATTCGGGAGCAGTACCGTGCCATCTTTTTGATTGCTACGCGCGCAGCGGAACGTCTGGGAGAGCGGATGAATCTGCGTTTCTCGGAGGATGAGATCGGCTATTTGACGCTTTACCTCGGTGCTGCGATCGAACGGAAGAAGCTCCGAAAGTCGCGCAAGCTGCCTGTGGTACTCATTTGCGGCAATGGTGTCGGCACGGCGACCTTGCTTGCAAATACGATTCGCAACCGTCTGCCGAACCTGCACATCGTACGCATTCTTTCTTACTATAACATGAAGCCGGAGGATGTTGCCGATGTGGATGTCGTTATCAGTACGGTGTCCGTGCAGCTGCCCGAGAAGACGGTACTGCGCATCTCACCGATCCTGACGGATGCAGAGAGCGAGATCATCGAGGAGCAGCTGAAATATCTCTATGACAGCCGCTTCATCATGGAGGGGTATACAGTACGCATATCGGGCGGTATGCGCCTCGTCGACCTTCTCACGGAGGAGATGATCGAGCTTCATGCACAAGCGGCTGATTGGGAGGCGGCGGTGCATGCTGCGGGGCATTTGCTCCATGCGGCGGGGGCGGTCGATGCGTGTTACATCGGGCGGATGGTGGAGAGCGTGCAGGAGTTTGGTGCGTACATCGTCGTGTGTCCGGGGGTTGCGATGCCGCACGCACGTGCTGCGGACGGGGTACGGCGGCTTGCCGTCAGTTTTGTCCGGCTGGTACATCCCGTTGCCTTTGCAGAGCGGGACGGTGCGGAGGCGGATCTGCTCTTTGCCTTTGCAACGCCGGATGAGAAAGCTCATCTTGAGCTTCTGCTCGATCTCTGGACAATTTTCAGCGATGCGGAAACGCTGGAGTATCTGCGGAAATGCCGCACAGCGGAAGAAGTTCGAGCCGTAATAGGTCGCTGCACAGCAGCGCGGAAGGAGTGAATTTATGCTGGGAGATTATATTTCTCCGGGAGGAATCATGCTGCAGGAGACGTGCCGTGATTGGGAGGCGTGCATTGACCGAGGAGCTGCACCGCTGCTCACATGCGGCGCGATCCTGCCGTCCTATCCGGAGGCAATCAAGCGCAGCCACCGCGAGATGGGACCCTATATGGTCATCGCACCCGGCATCATGCTTGCACACGCCCGACCGGAGGCGGGGGCGAAGGCGGTGGGGCTTACGATCCTGACGCTGCGCGAGCCGATCGCGTTTGGCAGCGAACACAACGACCCCGTGCGACTCGTCATCACTCTCGCGACACCCGGTGCCAAGAGCCATGTGGAAATGCTCGAGGCACTGTCAGAGTTCCTGATGACGGAGGGGATGGCGGAGCAGCTGATGGCGGCAGAGTGTGTGGAGAGCGCAGAGGCTCTGTTTGGTAAAAAGAAAAGGAGTGCATGACAATGAAGATTCTGGTATGCTGCGGCAGCGGTCTCGGCAGCAGTTTCATGATCGAGATGAACATCAAGAAGGCTCTGCAGGAGATCGGCGTGGAGGCAGAGGTGAATCACAGCGATCTCTCGTCGGCGGCGGGCATCAAGGCGGATATTTACGTGGGGACACGCGATATCGCTACGCAGCTCGTCGGGCTCGGCGGCGAGGTTGTCTCGCTCAACAATATGATTGACAAGAAGGAGCTTGCAGAGAAGATTGCGGAAGCAGTCGCCAAGGTAAAGGGATAAGGAGGAATCATCATGCTGAGTTTTATCCTTGATATTCTAAGCGTGCCGGCGGTTCTGATCGGTCTCGTCTCGATGATCGGTCTCATTGCGCAGAAAAAGGGGCTCTCCGATATCCTCAAGGGCTCGATCAAGACCATCATGGGCGTTCTGATTCTCGGCGGCGGCGCAGGACTTGCCGTTGCCGCACTCACGCACTTCGGCACGATGTTTCAGCACGGGTTCGGCATCAACGGTGTCGTTCCGCATAACGAAGCGATTGTCGGTATGGCTCTGAAGGAGTTCGGCACACAGACTGCGCTCATCATGGCGTTCGGTATGGTCGCAAACATTCTCATCGCGCGCTTTACGCCGCTGAAATTCATCTTTCTTACGGGGCATCATACGCTCTACATGGCGTGTATGATTGGGATTATTCTCACGGTCGGCGGGTTTGAAGGCGTGACCCTCGTGGCAATCGGCTCGATCCTGCTCGGTTTCGTCATGGCGTTCTTCCCCGCAATCGCACATCCGACGATGAAGAAGATTACGGGCAGCGATGATGTCGGTTTTGGCCATTTCAGTACGCTTGGCTATGTATTCTCGGCGTGGGTTGGCTCACTCGTCGGGAACAAGGAGCGCTCGACAGAGGACATCAACTTCCCGCAGAGTCTCGCGTTCCTGCGTGACTCCTCGCTCGCCGTCTCACTGGTCATGCTCGTTCTCTTCCTCATCGTTGCCCTTGCCTGTGGCCCGCAGTATGTGGAGACGGAGCTGAGCGGCGGGCAGAACTTCCTCGTGTTCTCGTTGATTCAGGCGATCACGTTCGCGGGCGGTGTCTACGTCATTCTCGCCGGTGTTCGCCTCATTCTCGCGGAGATCGTGCCCGCATTTACGGGAATTGCAACGACACTTGTGCCGAATGCAAAGCCTGCGATCGACTGTCCCGTCGTCTATCCCTATGCGCCGAACGCCGTGCTTATCGGCTTCCTATCGAGCTTCGTTGGCGGTGTTGTGGGCATGGCGGTACTTCTGCTTGCGGATAAGTCCTTTCCGGGGCTGCCCATCATTCTGCCGGGCGTTGTACCGCATTTCTTCTGTGGTGCGACGGCAGGTGTCTTCGGCAATGCGACAGGCGGTCTGCGCGGCTGTATCGCGGGTGCATTTGCACAGGGGCTGCTCATCACATTCCTGCCCGTATTCCTCATGCCGGTTCTCGGCAACCTCGGCTTTGCCAATACGACGTTCAGCGATGCGGACTTCGGTGCGGTCGGCATCATCCTCGGCAATGTGATTCATATGCTGAAGTAATTTATCCAATGAAAAACCGCTTTGGCAGTCTGCCAAGGCGGTTTTGCACAAGGAGGAAAAGATGGAACTCGAAGAACTGAAGGAGGCGGCGCGCAGAATCCGGCGCGCGACGATCCAATCCATTCATGCGGTTGGAACGGGGCATGCGGGCGGTCTACTTTCGATTGCCGATCTGCTCGCCGTGCTGTATTTTGATGAGATGCGTGTGCGGCCTGCAGACCCGAACTGGGCAGAACGTGACCGTTTCGTGTTGTCGAAGGGACATGCGTGTGCCTCGCTCTATGCAGCACTTGCAGAGCGCGGATACTTTCCTGTGGAGGAGCTGCTGACCCTGCGCCAGTACGGTTCACGTTTGCAGGGGCATCCCGATATGAAGGTGACACCGGGGCTGGATATGTCCTCCGGCTCGCTCGGACAGGGGCTCTCCATTGGAAACGGTATGGCACTTGCCGCAAAGCTGCGGAGGATGGACTATCGTGTCTACGTTCTGCTCGGCGACGGTGAACTCGAGGAGGGGCAGATCTGGGAGACGGCTATGACGGCGCATCGCATGAGGCGGTCGAGGACATTGCCGTTATGCGCGCACTGCCGAACATGACCGTGCTCTGCTCCTCGGATGCGGTCGAGACGGAGGCAATGGTGCGTACGGCAGTTGCTCATGATGGTCCCGTTTATCTGCGGATCAGCCGCATCGGTACGGCGAATTACCACACGCCGGACGATGCCTTTGTCATTGGTAAAGGCGAAGTCGTCAAGGATGGCAGCGACTGCACGGTGGTCGCAACCGGTATCATGGTCGAGCAGGCGATGCTTGCTGCATGCGATCTCGCGCAGAAGGGGATTCACATCCGCGTTGTCAATATGCCTTCGATCAAGCCGATCGACCGCACACTGCTCGTCGATTCCGCCCGAAAAACGGGTGGTGTCGTCACGGCGGAGGAACACAGCATCATCGGTGGACTCGGCTCTGCCGTTGCGGAGGTACTCGCGGAGGAGTATCCGGTACCAATGCGTTACGTCGGGATTCGTGACCGCTTTGGAACGTCGGGGGATCCGAATGTCCTGCTCGAGGCGTACGGCCTGCGTGCCTCACATATCGCAGCGGCGGTCAAGGATGTGCTGCACGCAAAGGGATAACATTGTTTTTGCACGCAAATAGGGGCGTTGTACGAAGTTTTTCGCTTCGTACAACGCCCCGTTTATGTGCGCGTATTGCGCCGTTCTTCAGTGAATCTCGATCTGCTTGCGTGCGGGTGCGTCCGCCGTCTTCGGCAGGTTCACCTGCAGCACGCCATCCTTGAACTCTGCGTGGATGTTTGCGTCGTCGATGCCGTCGATGTAGAATGAGCGGCTGACCTCTCCCGTGTGACGCTCACGGCGGATGTAGTTCCCTGCATCGTCCTTCTCATCGTTGGATTCCGTGCGCGAGGCGGCAATCGTGAGATAGCCGTTCTCGTAGTGGAGGGCGATGTCCTCCTTCGTCATGCCCGGCAGATCGGCGGTCAGCTCGTAGTGATCGCCGCTGTCCTTCACGTCCACCTTGAACGAGCTCGCACCCCAGTTGGCGGCGGGGAAGTCGTCGCGGAAGAAGGAATCGCGCATCGCGTCGAAGAGTGCAAACGGATTCGCGCTGTCACGCTGCGAAAGGTTACGCCGTCCGGCAAAAGGTACAAGTCCAAACATGGTAATCAACTCCTTAGAGATTTGCGGCATATGCGATGTTTGGTATTCGATATGCCATTCAGTTACTTTTGATTGGGAAGGTGGTTTGAATCACCTTTCGATTGTTATTATACCTCAAATAGTCAAAAAGTCAATAGGTCAAAAAGAAAAGTTTGAAAAATTTTTGGAAGGGGGTATAATGGAGAAAGTAATTCCATTGATTTTACGAGGAGGAATGATATATGGAGAAGGATATCCTTTTCATCGGCTATCCGAAGTGTTCGACCTGCCAGAAGGCGGAGAAGTTTCTGCGTGCGCACGGCTGCGATGCCCCCATGCGCGACATCAAGACGGAGAAGCCAACCGTAGAGGAGCTGCGTGCGTGGCACGAGCGGAGCGGGCTGCCGCTGAAGCGCTTCTTCAACACGAGCGGCATGATCTACCGCGATCTTGGACTGAAGGACAAGCTGCCCATCATGACGGAGGAGGAGCAGTACGCGGTACTTGCCTCAGACGGAATGCTCGTAAAGCGTCCGCTCCTCATCACGAAGGCGCGTGTGCTCACGGGGTTCCGCGAGAAGGAGTGGGCGGAGCTTTTTACGTGAGAGAGGTGTATGTATGAAACGTGAATACATGGACGGCATCCTCTATGCCCTGCTCTTTGCGATACCGGCGTACATTCTGGGGCTGTACTTTCCAATTGTGGGCGGCCCTGTGTTCGGCATTCTGCTCGGTATGCTGTTCGCGAAGAAACGGCGGCCGCAGACGGTGGAGAGCGGTATTAAATTCACGGGCAAGAAGATTTTGCAGTACGCGATCATCCTGCTCGGCTTTGAGATGAATCTCTTTCATGTGGTCGAGGTTGGGGAGCAGTCTCTCTATGTCATGATTTTCACGCTGCTTGCGGCGTTCGGCGCGGCGTTCCTGATGGGAAAGGTTCTGGGGATGGACCGCGATATGACCGCGCTCGTCGGCGCGGGGACGGCGATCTGTGGCGGCTCTGCGATTGCGGCGGTTGCGCCCGTGATCGGGGCAAAGGATCGGGATGTCGTGATCTCGATTGCGACGATTTTTTTCTTCAACGTGCTTGCGGTCTTTATCTTCCCGTTCCTCGGACACACGATGGGAATGTCGGATGCGGGATTCGGCATGTGGGCTGGTACAGCCATCAACGACACGTCGTCGGTCGTTGCAGCGGGCTATGCCTACAGCCATGATGCGGGCGCGTATGCGACCATCGTAAAGCTGACGCGCACGCTGATGATCGTGCCGGTCTGCCTGTTCTTCGCGCTGCTGATGATGCGCAGTGCGGCGCAGAGCGGCGCGGGGTTCTCACTCCGGCGCATCTTCCCGATGTTCGTGCTCTACTTCGTGCTCGCGTGCATCGTGAATACGACGGGCATTCTCCCCGCCGAGGTTTCGCATGGGCTTGGGATGCTCGGCAAGTTCTCCATCGTGCTCGCGATGAGTGCAATCGGTCTGAACACGGATCTGCCGTCACTTCTCAAGCACGGAACGCGCCCGCTCCTGCTCGGCATGGTCTGCTGGATTGCGGTCGCGGGTACGTCGCTCATCGTGCAGCACGCATTGGGGCTTTTATAAGGAGAGATAATGATGGAAGAACATGAAATCGAACTGCGTCCGTTCCCGCCGTTCCTGCCGCCGAATGCAACGGTGATGATGATGGGGACGTTCCCGCCAAAGCCTGAGAAACGGACGATGGAGTTCCACTATCCGAATTTCCAAAACGATATGTGGCGCGTCTACGGGCTGGTGTTCTTCGGTGATGCGATGCACTTTCAGCATGGGGAAGAAAAGGCATTTGATGCGGAGAAGATCAAGGCCTTCCTCACCGAGCGCGGCATCGCCTCCTGTCCGACGGTGCGCCGCGCGATTCGCGAACACGACAATGCCTCGGACGCGTTCCTCGATGTAGTGGAAAAGGTCGATCTGCCCGCCGTACTCGCAGAGATTCCGCACTGTCGCCGCATCTGCACAACGGGCGGCAAGGCGACGGAGATCCTGCTCACGCTGCTTGAGACAGATGTCAAGGCAAAGGATTTCAAGACGGGGGAAACCATCTCTGCACGCTGCGGCGACCGTGATCTCCTCATCACACGCCTTCCGTCCACCTCGCGTGCCTACCCGATGAAGCTCGAGAAGAAGGCTGAGGCATATCGGAACTTCTTTGCGGAGGCAGGCTTTGCGGTGGCAGAGCAGAATAGGTAAACAAAAACGGCACGCTGCGTGCAAAACGCACAGCGTGCCGAAATTTTATATTTTTTAGGGAATCGCTGATAAAATGAAGTCCGTCAGATTGGCGTAGATTTTTTCG
>NZ_DBHIVL010000091.1:0-8428 GCF_057271695.1 Centipeda sp. (in: firmicutes) | reverse complement strand
GTGCGGGCAAAAAAGATGCGTCAAGATGGCGGTGCTGAATTTATCAGTGCTTCCCCAGCTTTTCACCAAAAAAGAGACACCCGTCGGATGTCTCCTTTTTCGCCTCGTTACACTCCGAGCACCTCGTCCATCGAGAGTTTCATGTGTTCGATGGCGATTTCGAGGTCGTCCCGTCCGATATTCAGCGGCGGGTTGAAGTAGAGCACGTTGCCGAGCGGCCGCAGCAGCAGCCCGTTCTTCAGTGCGCGGCGATAGATGGCGTAGCCGAGGCGTCGTGCACTGTCAAAGGGACGCTTCTCCGCACGGTCCTCGACAAGCTCGACCGCGTGAATCAGCCCGATGTGACGAATCTCGCCGACATTCGGATGTGCGCCGAAGGCATCCGTCATGCGCTCTGTCAGCCATGCGGCGGTATGCTCCGCCTGCTCCAACACATTCTCCTCGTCCAATATGTCGAGCACGGCAAGTGCCGCCGCACAGCCAAGCGGGTTGCCTGCATACGTATGAGAGTGCATAAACGCCTTGCCCTCGCTCCAATCGGCGTAGAATGCCTCATAGATTTTTTCTTTCACAACGGTGATCGACATGGGCATATAGCCGCCCGTCAGACCTTTCGAGAGACACATGAGGTCGGGGGTAATGCCTGCACGCTCGCACGCAAAGAGCCGCCCCGTGCGCCCGAAGCCCGTCGCAATCTCGTCCGCAATGATGAGTACGTCATGCGCGTCGCAGAGGGCACGCAGCTTTCTGAGATACTCCTCGGGATAGATGCGCATCCCCGCGCTCCCCTGCAGAAGCGGCTCGACGATCATCGCCGCCGTCTCCTTACCATGCTCCGCAAGGGCACGCTCCGCGTGCTCGATGCACGCGCAGTCACAGTTCCCGCGCTGCTTCCCATACGGGCAGCGATAGCAGTCGGGTGCCTCGACGTGGATGTTGTCCATCATCATGGGTTTGTACATCTCGGCAAAGAGATCCATGCTCCCGACCGAGAGCGCACCGATGGTCTCGCCGTGATAGCCCTCCGAGAGACACATAAAGCGCGTCTTTTCCGTGCGCCCTGTCTGCTGGCAGTATTGGAACGCCATCTTGAGCGCCGCCTCGACCGCCGAGGAGCCGTTGTCGTTGAAGTGAAACTTCGTGAGCCCCTCGGGTACGAGGGTCGCGAGCCGCTCGGCGAGTTCGATGGCACCGCAGTGAGAGAAGTTCGCAAAGATGACGTGCTCCAGTCGGTCGAGCTGTGCCTTGATCCGTGCGTTGATCTTTTCATTTGCGTGCCCAAGGAGGTTCGCCCACCACGAACTCACGATGTCGAGATACGAATGTCCGTGCACATCGTAGAGCCATGCCCCCTTTGCATGGTCGATCACCATCGGCGGCAGCTGTTCATAGTCCTTCATCTGTGCGCACGGATGCCAGATATGGCGGAGATCCCGCTCCTCAATCGTCGGCATAGCTCTCTCCTTTTCTCTCCTTTACTGATACAGTTCGGCAAGTGCATCCGCCGCCATCGGCAGCTCCGCAGCGTCGTGCTCTACACAGGCAAGCACACGTGCCCCCGTCAGTGCCTCAACCATCGTTACGTTGTCCTCCTGCATCGTGCCGCCCGTCCAGTTGTTGAAGATAAAGCCCTTGAGCGGAATGCCGCGCATCTTCAAATGCTCTGCCGTCAGCACAGCCGCATTGATCGTGCCGAGCCCCGCGTCCGCGACGACGAGCGCGGAAAGCCCGAGACGCAGGACGAGATCGTCCAAAATGACGTGCTCCTCATTGTCCCAGCGCAGGGGGCAGATGATGCCGCCGCTCCCCTCCACCGTCAGATAATCTGTGCGTTCCTTCGCCACATGGTAGTCCTGCTCCACCTTGTCGAAATCCATCGGACGACTCTCGATCTGCGCGGCGAGATGTGGCGATACGGCATCGCGATAGATGTAGGAGACGGTGGCATCCTCCGGCGCAAGACCCGCAGCGTGCGCCACATGGAGCGCATCACCCGGCAGGAGTGTCCCGTCAGCGGCGACCTCCGCACCTGAGAGTGCTGCCTTGTAGTAGCCCGCAGAGAGCCCCGCATCCACGAGTTTTTTCACAATCAGCCCCGTGACGTAGGTCTTGCCGATGTCCGTACCCGTCCCCGTGATAAATAATGCCTTACCCATTGTACCCTCCTCAATGCGCGGTGTAACGCTCCACGCGAACGCTTAGTTACGCAAACGGTCGGGCACTTATCTGCCTAAATACCTGCGGACTTCTTAAACGCGCTTCGCTTGAACGAAAGAAATCCGCAGGGGGCAGAACGTGCCCTCTGCTCCGCTTGCTCCACTAGGGTTCGCTTTCGGAGCATTACACCGCAATTTTCATCCTCCTACTACACCCACAGCCCTGCCCGCTGTGTCCGTACGCCGATGTACGCCGCCGCAACACAGAGCAGAAAGTCCGGAAGAACCTGCAGCACGCCGCAGTACCAGATCGCCACCCAGAAGCCGATCGGTGCATCGATGATATAGTTCGATGCAAAGTAGAAATACGAGATGCCGAAGACATAGACCACCACCATGCCCAAAAGACATGCGGCAAGTGCGCGGCGAAAGGTCGGTGCGCCCGTGCGGACAAATGCGCCCGTCACCCAGCCCTGAATGATGAAGCCCACGAGATAGCCGAACGTCGGCTGAAGCACATAGCCGGGGCCGCCGCCCGAGGCAAAGACCGGAATCCCGACCAGCCCCATCAAGACGTATGTGCCCACCGCAAGTGCCCCAAGTCGTGCGCCGAGCATCAGCCCCGCCAGCAGCGTAAAGAGGAACTGGAGCGTGTAGACATCCGTCCCAACGGGGATGCGGACGAATGCACCGACCGCAACAAGTGCGATGAATAGCCCGCAAAGGATTATTTCTCGTAGCTTCATAATGTTCAGATACCTCCAAGCGTATTTATCGGTGAAATAAACTTGCTTTATCATACACGTTTCGTGTTTTACTGTCAACTGGTTTATTTTGTTTTGGTTTACGAATGTTTTTCGCACAAAAAAAGACAGCACGCAAACTGTCTCATAATTATACCGTTGTTGGTGCTATCTATTCGGTGGACGGTCAATCACAGCCTCGAAATGAGGTGATTGAAGATGAACGAAACGAACATAACTCTGTTACTGCTAATCGTTCTAGTATTACTGATAAAAAAGTAAACCGCCCCATAGCAGCCAAGTTATAGGCGGTTTTACTTTCCAACTATACAAGGGCTGACCGTTTACACGATAGCACCTTTTTCTATGCGTATTATATAGCAGAACACAAATCTTTTCAAGGGAATCGCTGATAAAATGAAGTCCGTCAGATTGGCGTAGATTTTTTCGTCCGAACAAGGAGGCAAACCGGACGCATAGCCAAAGCTATGTGGAGGATCGAGGGCACAGTGCGGGCAAAAAAGATGCGTCAAGATGGCGTGGCTGAATTTATCAGTGCTTCCCAAGTACTATCGCTTCGTCACGCGCACGCGATCCATCTCCGTGCCGTCGGGCAGGAAGCACGCAATCTCAAGAGCATCCCGTGTGACCTCCATCGTGAGGTAGTTGTCCGTCTCCGGCTGCGGCAGCGTCACCTCGTCGAAAACATGGTCAATCCAGAGATTCGGATAGCGCACATTGCCCGCGACACCCGTGAGAATGTAGAGCGGGCCCTTTTTGTCCGCCGTCTTATCGAATCCGTAGATGTGCCCACGGTTCCGATAGGTGTGCAGATGCGCCGTGAACACAACATCAATCGCGAGCTCATCAAAGACGGGCATCCACACCCGCCCATTCTCCTCGTCGATTCCTTCCTCCCGCTCGGGGCGTCCGTTGATGCGGTACTGCAAGACATCCTTGTGCATGAGAACAACATTCCAACGCTTTCGGTGTGCCTTCAGGTCGCGGCGCATCCACGCCAACTGCTCCGCGAGCAGACCGCTCTTGAACGCGTCGATTTCTTTCTGCTGCGTACAGAGGACGATGTAGTGCACGTCACCATAGTCAAAGGAATAGTAGTAACGGTCGAACTCCTTGCTCCCATTCTTCGGTGTATTGAAATAGTGCAGATAGCCATCGGGCAGACGCACCTTCCAGTCGCGGTTGTACGTCTCATGATTGCCCATGACGGGTGCCATGGGAATCACGCGCTGCATTTCCTCCACGCCGGCAAAAAACTCCGTCCACTGCAGACGATCCTCTCCGTTGTCCACGAGATCGCCCATACAGGTAAAGAGCTGCGCATCCGTGTTGCGCGCCCACGCAAGATGCGCGAGCTGCTTCCAGTCAGCATAGTCACTCGACTGGGAGTCGGGGAAGATCAGCATTTTGTACGACTCGTCCGCTGCCGGCGCAGAGAGATCCTGCCAGTCCGTCGCCGTCTCGCCCGCCGCAATGCGGTACTGGTACCGTGTCCCCGACGTCAGCTGCTCAAGCTCTGCCGCATACTGATAGACCTCGATATGGTCGTCTGTAAAACGCTCGTCCGTCGCAGGGTAGCGGCGCAGGATCGTCTCCGCCCCCCGTACGCGCACCTCCACCGCCTGCTGCTCCACAGGCGACGACAGCTCCCACATCAGGGTGCGCCCGTGTCCCGTGTCCTGCGTGACAATCTGCCGCAGCCGCTGTGCATAGAGCACGCCGGAAGCGTGGCGCAGTGCCGTATCGCGCAGCTCACGGAGACCGCCGAACTGCCAGAGCACCGCACTGCCAAGCCCGAGTGCCCCCACCGCGACGCCCGCTTTGATAAAGCTGCGCCGATTCATATTTTTGTCATGTGTCATCGTTTGATTCCCTTATACATTTTCACCGTATCGTATCATACTCCTTCGTGCGTGAACCAAGGCAAGCCTTTTCCTCATTCATGCGGACTGCACATAGCAGGAGGCACACTCCTCTGCCGAAAGTTGCCGCCCCGCCCCGCGCAGTGCAAGATAGCGAGCGACATCGACGCAGCTGATGCGCCCGTCGGGGAGGAAACTCCCCGTATCGCAGGCGATAATGTTGTTCTTCAAAAAGAGCGGCACGTTCCGACTCATGTCGCGCCCGCCGATCGACTGTGTCGGCGTATGCCCCACAACGACGAGCTCCGTGCCGCTGTAGTGTTCAAAGAACTCCTCGCGAATCCAGAGCAGGTCGTTCGATCTCTGCTGTTTCCGCGCAGGGTTGATGCCCGCATGGACAAAGAGGATGCTCTGCCCGCCGTTCTGCACACGATGATAGAGCGGGCGTGCCTTGACAAAGGCGATGAGTTCGTCCGCCTCCGCCGCGCTCAGAGCAGCAAGCTGCTTTTTTGTCACCTTCCCGCCGTTCATCAGCCAGACATCGAAGTGGCCGCGCAGCGTCCGCCCCAGACCGTACTCCTTCAGATAGCCGAGCATCATCGCCTCATGGTTGCCGCAGAGTGCGTGCACGTTCTCGTGACACTCCACCTGTTCCCGCACAAAACGGAGGACATCTACGGGCTTTTCCCCACGGTCGACATAGTCGCCGAGAAAGACAAGCATATCCTGCTGATCGTCAAACGCGACTTTTTTCCAAAGTGCCTGCAGCTTGTCCACATGACCGTGGATATCGCCGATGGCAAGAATGCGCCGAAACGCCATGAAATCGCCCTCCTCTCATATTTTCTATTATAACGTACATCGTCTGAAATGAAAATGATAACCCCCAAATATTCCTGCCGCGCGGTACACGATTGACATTCCACCCATACAGAGCTATGATATAGATGTTGTTTTATGTCTTTCATGCACAATGCAGGAGGAAGCAAATGATAGAACGCTATACACGTCCGGAGATGGGGCATCTCTGGTCGATCCAGAACGAGTGGCAGACCATCCTGAACGTGGAGATTGCCGCGTGCGAGGCGATGGCGGAGCTCGGCGAGATCCCCGCCGCCGCCGTGGAGAACATCAAGGCGAACGCGAAGTTCGATGTCGCACGCATCAATGAGATCGAAAAGACCACCGACCATGACATCATCGCCTTCCTCACGAACCTTGAGGAGAACGTCGGCGAGGACTCGAAGTACATCCACAAGGGGCTGACCTCGAGCGATGTAAAGGACACGGCGTACTGCGTCATGATGCGCGATGCCGCCGCGATCATCCTCGACGATCTGAATGCGTTCCGCGCCGTGCTGCGCCGCCGCGCAGAAGAGTTCCGCCATACGCCCTGCATTGGGCGCACACACGGCATCCATGCTGAGCCGATGACGTTCGGGCTGAAGCTGCTCCTGTGGAGCGCGGAGATCGAGCGCGACATCGAGCGACTGACGCGTGCAAAGGAAACGGTCTCCGTCGGCAAGCTCTCGGGTGCGGTCGGCACCTACTCCAACATCGACCCGCGCATCGAGGAACTGACGTGCAAGAAGCTCGGCATCACGCCCGTCCGCCTTGCAACGCAGGTCATCCAGCGCGACCGTCACGCTGAGTTCGTCACGACGCTCGCCATCATCGCAGGTACGATGGAGAAGATCGCAACCGAGATCCGCAACCTCCAGCGCACGGACATCCGCGAGGCAGAGGAGTTCTTTAAGGCGGGGCAGAAGGGCTCGTCGGCGATGCCGCACAAGCGCAACCCGATCAACTGCGAGCGTGTCTCGGGAATGGCACGCCTCGTGCGCGGTAATGCCGTCGCAGCACTCGAGGACATGACACTCTGGCACGAGCGCGACATCTCGCACTCCTCCGTCGAGCGCGTCATCCTGCCCGATGCGACCATCAACGTGGACTACTGCCTGCACAAGCTGACGGGCATCGTCGACAAACTCCTCGTCTACCCTGACGCCATGCTGCACAACATGAACCGCACGGGCGGGCTCATCTACAGTCAGCGCATCCTCACGGCACTCGTGAACAAGGGTATCCTGCGCCAGACCGCCTATGTCTGGGTACAGCGCAACGCCATGAAACGCTGGCTTGAGAAGGAAGATTTCCGCACGAACGTCGAGAAGGATGCAGACATCTCCGCACATCTCACGAAGGAAGAGATCGACACCTGCTTCGACTACAAGTATTTCCTGCGCCATGTGGATTCCATCTTTGCGCGTTTTGATCTCTAAGAGAAAGATGTAAGGGGGACTTTATCATGTCAACCATCGTTATTACGGGCACACAGTGGGGCGACGAGGGCAAAGGGAAGATCGTCGACTACCTCGCAAGCCAGGCAGACACCGTCGTCCGCTTCCAGGGCGGCTGCAACGCGGGACACACCGTCGTCGCCAACGGCGAGGAGTACAAGCTGCGTCTCCTGCCGTCGGGCATCCTCTACAAGGGCACACACAACATCATTGCGAACGGCGTCGCCTTTGACCCCGAGGTCTGTCTGCAGGAGATGGACGCCATGGCGGCGCGCGGCATCGACACCGTCAGCATCCGCATCTCCGACCGCGCCCATGTCGTCATGCCCTATCACCGTCTGATGGACGGCATCGGCGACGCACAGCGCGGCGCGGACAAGATCGGCACGACAGGACGCGGCATCGGTCCCTGCTACATGGATCGCGACGACCGCATCGGCATCCGTGTCTGCGACCTCATGGAAAAAGATGAGTTCGCGAAGAAGCTCAAAAAGAACCTCGACAATAAGAACGGCGAGCTTGCTGCCGTCTACTTCCACGAGCCGCTCGACTATGAGGAAGTGCTCGCGGAGTACGAGGGCTACGCCGAGCGTCTGCGTCCGCTCGTCACGGACACGATTCCGCTCCTCAATGAGGAGATTGCGGCGGGACGCAAGGTGCTCTTCGAGGGTGCACAGGCGACCATGCTCGACATCGACTACGGCACCTACCCGTATGTCACAGCATCGCACCCTATCTCGGGCGGTGTCACCATCGGCGCGGGTGTTGCGCCGCAGAAAATCGACAAGGTCATCGGCATCGTCAAGGCATACTGCACCCGCGTCGGCGAAGGTCCCTTCCCCACCGAGCAGCTGAACGAGATCGGCGAAAAACTGCGCGAGGCGGGGCATGAGTTTGGCACCGTCACAGGCCGGCCGCGCCGCACGGGCTGGCTGGATGCCGTTGTCGTCCGCCATGCGGGACTGCTCTCCGGCATCGACTACATGGCAGTCACGCGCCTTGACATCCTCGACGGCTTCGACGAGATCAAGATCTGCACGGGCTACAAGTACAAGGGCGAGCTGCTGAAGGGTGTTCCCGCAAGCCTCAACGTCCTCGCCGAGGTCGAACCGGTCTACGAGACCTTCCCGGGTTGGAAGACAGACATCTCCGGCATTCGCAGCTACGACGCGCTGCCCGAGAACGCACGCAAGTATCTCGAGCGTATGGCAGAGATCACGGGCATCGCCCTCGGCATCGTCTCCGTCGGCCCCTCACGCGAGCAGACCATCGTCCTCGCCAAGGACCTTTTCTAGGGAAGCACTGATAAATTCAGCCACGCCATCTTGACGCATCTTTTTTGCCCG
>NZ_DBHIVL010000090.1:0-8593 GCF_057271695.1 Centipeda sp. (in: firmicutes) | reverse complement strand
GTTATGAGTCCTTTTTTTGTTAAATTGTGTTGCACTTAGATTGTACATCCAAGATATAAATATATGGGCGTTTGTATGCGGAGAAAGAGTGGAGTATGAGGGAACAAGAAGCCGCACACAGTGGTTCACAGACAGAAGAAGCCGTTCGTCGGATTGCAGAACTCAGATCACAGGGCTGCTGCCTTTATTATTTTGTGCCCGATTTTACTTCGGATGAAGGGCTGTGGCGCAGTGTATTCCGTTCGTACCTCCGTGCTTACTCCGCCGCAGATCAGACGGCTCTGATACTGATGCTGCCGGAGGGCGATGCTTTCGCGGAGCTGGGCGAGATGCTCGAACTCCTCGCGGCACTCGGCGAAGATGCTCCGCTTGTCCTCGCACATCTATATTCGGATGCTTTTTTTTATGCAGCACTGCGGCAGGAGGACTGCCTGATTGCGGCAGCGGACGAGCTTTCTTCGCACTGCGTCCGTATTGCCGTTGGGATGGGCGCATCGGTCGTGAACGCGGTCGGCTGGATGCCGTATCATGATATCTGTGATATCAGCGTATGTGTTGCGACATATCGCCCCGACGATGAGATGCTTTTTGCGACGCTTACCTCGATTGTTCAGCAGCGGGGATGCCGCTTCGAGATTCTGGTAGGGGATGACGGTTCGGAGCATTTTGACGCGAAGCGCGTGGAACTGTGGCTTTTGCAGCATCGGTTTAAGAACTATACGATTTTCCACAGTGCCGAGAATCAGGGGACGGTACGAAATTATATGAATATGTACGTCCATGCCCGTGGTCGCTACATTAAGAACATATCTCCGGGCGACTTCCTCTACAGCGATCACGTTCTGGCAGATATGATGCAGTTCATGAAGCAGAACGGCTATCAATTTGCATTCGGGCGTTCTTGTAACTATCGTAAGGAAAATCATAAATACATCCTTGTGGATCGTATGAACCCTCATTATCTGCGTCCCTATCAAGAGGGGGAGCTTTCTGCGATCAAGGAGGCTCATCTCGTCTGTCAGGATTATGCGGTTGGTGCGGCATTCCTTGTTGAGCGCGATTTGATGATCTCCTATACAAAGGATATCGTCGGCCATGTGACCTACATGGAAGATGGCGTTCATATCATGATGGTCGCAGATGATATACCGCTCGGTTTTTGGAACCACAACTTTATCTGGTATGAGTGCGGAACAGGGATTTCGGGCGGATCGTCTGATGCGTGGGTCACGCGGCTTGGACACGATCATTGCGTGGTGCTGATGATCATTGCACAGCGGCATCCGGAACTGCGGGATCTGTGCACTTGGCATACAGGCGGGAGAACGCCGTCGGATTTACCCTATATGAAGATCATGGAGGCATACGATGCTGAGATGACGCGGGTGAGGGGCAAAGAGTCCTATCTGCAGAATGTCGATCCGCAGGAACTGAAAAAACTTGTTCATGGGGAAGTTGTATTTCCATCGGATGAGGATGCTATAGAAGGTGCGTCTGCACGACACACCGGTGTACAGACATTCGTACGCTCCCCTGTATTGGCGGAGGAAACTCAGCGAAAACTGAATGATTTTTTTGTAAAAGTGTCGCAGCAGCGTGAGATCATCGGACAACACCTTCGCAGCGGCTCCTATGAGAACGTCATGAGGTCGATGGAATACCTTGCGACTATCCTCTATCACTGCAATCAAACCTATACGGATGAAGTCCTCGAAGGGTATCTGGACACGCTGTCAAAGCTGCTGCCCGAGCCGTCTTCTGCACAGCAAAAACATGAGCGGCAGCGCGTTGTATTCTACGACGCATTCGGATACGACATACGCGGCCTTGCACTCATCTATCTCCGTGCGCTCAGCCGCATGGACATCGAGCTCTTCTATCTCGCTCCGGAATCTGCACGAGGGAATATTCCCAGTCTGGAAGCGGCATTGAAGGAGGGCGGCGGTCGTGTCTGTTTCTTGCCGGATGCGAGGAATACGGGCGCATGGGCGCACACACATCTACTGTGCGATGTCATGGATGAGCTCCGGCCCGATATTGGGTTCTTGTATACGACACCATGGGATATTGCGGGAATTCTCACATTCATGCGCGCTGCGGGACAGATGATGCGCTATCAGATCAACCTGACGGATCATGCCTTCTGGCTCGGCACTCATGCGTTTGATTACTGTCTTGAGTTTCGTGATTTCGGCGCGAATGTCTCGCGGCAGCATCGGCAGATCGCACCTCAGAAAATATTGAAACAGCTCTACTATCCCTGTATCGACAGGACACTTGCGTTTCAAGGGTTTCCGTTTGAAAAGGCAGCGGGAGACTTTATCATCTTCTCGGGCGGGGCTGTTTATAAAACGCTTGACCGAGCAAAAACATACTATCAGATTGTCGATTTCTGTCTTGCGAACTTCCCTTATGTAAAATTTTGGTATGCGGGAACGGGACCGGAGCACCAGTTTTTTGATCTGCGGGCATTGGAGCAAAAATATGCGGGACGGGTCTTTCTTACGGGAGAGTGTGAAGACCTGTTCCAAATTATGCAGAACGTGGATATGTATCTCAACACCTGTCCGCAAATTGGTGGTCTGATGACACAGTATGCGGCACTGGCAGGGAGACCACCGTTTAACCTCCTCTGTCTTCCGCACGGGGCGGGTGCGCCTTCGGTACTCCTGCCCACGGAGGAGCTGGGCATCGAGTATACGGATCTGGAGGAGCTTCTTGCGGAACTGCGACATTTTATCGGAGATCCAACCTACCGTCAAATGAAAGAGAATGTATTCCGCTCGAAAAAACTCGTTGTCACAGAGGACGAATTTGCGGAGAATTTGGCGAAGATCCTGCGCGAGAATCGATCGGACTATCCCATCCGAGTATTTGACGTCGATCTGCGGGTCCAGGAGGCTCTGTATGCCCAACTTTGGGAACAGGCAAAGTGGGATGGAGCGGATAACGAGTAGCTTTATCGGAGAATGTTTCATACCTTTTAGAACGAATGGGAGTGTACGATGCAGATCGTAAAATATATGTTTCAGCCGCACGGCGATGAGCGCGGTATGCTTGTCGCTCTGGAGGAGTTTAACGACATCCCGTTCCGCATCAAGCGTGTCTACTATATGTATGACACCGTGCCGGGGGTGGTGCGCGGACATCATGCCCATCGGGCACTCGAACAGATCCTCATCTGCATTCATGGAAGCTGCAAGGTGCGCCTTGACAACGGATATGAGAAGAAGGTCGTTGCACTCGAAAAACCCTACGAGGGGCTGTATATCTCCAGTGCGATGTGGCGGGAAATGTATGATTTCTCCGCAGATGCCGTGCTCATGGTGCTCGCGTCTGAGGTCTACGACGAGGCAGATTACATTCGTGATTACGACGAATTCTTGCGTATGGTGCGTGGGGAGGCGCGGGCATGAAGATTGATCTTGCCATACTTGGGCGACAGTATGAACTTCACGCTGCGGCGTATGAGGAAGCGGCTCTGCGTGCCCTGCGCTCCGGCTGGTACATTATGGGGCCGGAACTTGCAGCGTTCGAGGAGGAGTTTGCCGCCTATACCGGGGCGAAATACGCCGTCGGGCTTAACTCGGGGCTTGACGCGCTGACGCTTTCTGTCGCTGCGCTCGGGATCGGTGCGGGCGATGAAGTCATTGTGCCCGCGAACACCTATATCGCAACGGTGCTTGCGGTCACAGCAAACGGAGCAACCCCAGTATTCGTCGAACCGAATGAATACTACAATTTGGACACATCGAAACTCGAAGCCGCAATTACGAAGCGTACGCGTGCCATCATGCCTGTCCATCTCTACGGACAGGCAGTCGATATGCCGTCTGTCATGGCGGTCGCAAAGCAGCATCATCTTGCCGTGATCGAGGACTGCGCTCAGTCGCATGGGGCGCATTTCGGCGATGTGATGACAGGACGTTTCGGTGATGTCGGCTGCTTTAGCTTCTACCCGACGAAGAACCTCGGCGCGTTCGGCGATGCGGGAGCGATTGTGACCGATGATGCGGCTCTTGCCGATAGGATTCGGATGCTCCGCAACTATGGCAGTCAGGAAAAATACCATAATGAGCTTTGTGGCGTCAACTCCCGTCTGGATGAGATCCAGGCGGCGCTTTTGCGTGTGAAGCTGCGTTTCCTGCCCGAACTGACCGCCGAGCGCAGGGCGATTGCGGCGCAGTATCTTGCGGGGATGCAGAGTGACCATATCACACTGCCCACACTGCGCGAGGGAGCGGAACACGTCTATCATCAGTTCGTTGTACGAACGCAAGCGCGGGATCACTTCAAGGCATATCTTTCGGAACTCGGCATCGATACGGTGATCCACTACCCGATTCCCCCGCATCTGGCGGAGTGCTATACGCAGCTCGGGTATGGGCGCGGTAGTTTCCCCATCGCCGAGCAGTATGCGGATGAGGTGCTGAGCCTGCCGATGTTCAACGGGATGCGGGCAGATGAGATCGCCTATGTGATCGATACGATCAATGCCTATGTAGGGGAGTGTGTGATACATGGCAGAGGTTGATGTCTCCGTCTGTGTCCTTACCTATCGGCCGGACTATGAGAAGCTGTTCATGACGCTTACGTCCATCATTCGTCAACAGGGCTGCTCCTATGAAATCATCATTACAGACGATGGGACACCGGACTTCCGACAGGATCTGATTGAGGCGTGGATGACCACGCATGGGATTACGGATTATTACATCGTACGCAGCATGGAGAATCGGGGAACGGTTCGCAACATCAGGAACGCATATGCTGTCGCGCACGGTAGATATGTCAAGCCGATCTCCCCGGGGGATGGTCTATACAACGATACGGCACTTGTGGGAATGCTCCGCTTCATGGAGCGTGAGGGATATCATATTGCCTTTGGGCGTAGCTGCTATTATGGCAAGAGCACAGAGCAGATTCACATTTACAATGGAATGAATCCGTACAATCTGCGTCCGTATCTGGCGCGAAATACTGCGGCGATTAAAGAAGCGTACCTCGTGTGTCAGGATTATGCCTGCGGAGCGTCGTTCATGGGGGAACGTACACGCATGATCTCTTATACAGATCGTATTCTCGGGTCGGTTGTGTACGTGGAGGATTCGGCGTATGTGCTGATGGTAGCAGATGGGATACCGCTCGGCTTTTGGGATCATAATTTCATATGGTATGAAAGAAGCGATGGCATATCAAATGTGGCATCGGAAGAGTGGAAGAAGCGACTCATGTGCGACAATCATGCGATGCTTGCAATCATGGCAGAGCGGCATGCGGATCTAAGGGAGCTTTGCAAGTGGCACATAGAGGGGCGGAGCAATGCGAATTCCCCCTATGCACAGAGCGTTCGCAGGTATTATGCTGAGGTGGATCAGATCATCGCCACAGAGACATACTTGCAGGATGTCAACCCTTATGAACTGCAGAAACTGATGGAGTAGATATCGAGATGCTGGGTGAATGCGTATGATGCAGGGGATTCGACTGGATGGGCAATCGGTATATTTGGTGGAGGTTGTGGAGGCATATTTTCCCTACATCATAGCGTGGCGCAATGATCCCGTGAACAACCGCTATCTGAACCAGCCTTTTCAGCTTACGATTGAAAAACAGCGTGCATGGTATGAGTATTATTGCTCCGATCCAGCGCAGGGGCTGCTCATCGTCGTGGACAAAGAAACGGATGCGCCGTTTGCTACAATGGGGTGGACAGACTATGATCCGGAACAGCGGCTCTGCATTACAGGGCGACTACTCGTCGGTGATCGCCGTTATCGGGGAAGTCTGCGCTTTGCAGAGGCAAGCCTTCTTTTTGCGGACTATATGTACGGCGCATTGAAGGTGGATACTTGCTATGCGCATATCGTGCGCGATAACATCGCATCCATACGCTATCACGAGAAATATGGGTTTCATCGGAACGATGGCATTGTGCGTTTCCCCAATGAGCTTATCGTGAATGGGATGAAACAGGGCGAATATGCCCGCTCTCAGGCAGACTGGCTTTCTGTACGTGCGCGTATTGCTCAGAGTGTTGCTAGACGGGGTACGAATGAGCCGAGCAGGAGAGGGGCGATATGATGCGGGTAGACGCATTTGCCAACCGCGAAACAGCGGCGTATTATTTGCAGGAAGCGCATAATCGTGTGCATACGGAGCGTAAGATGCGCGTTCTTTTTCTTGTGCAGGATCCGTTCGTCTGGGATAAGCAGGAACCTGTGTATGATGTGTTTGCCGCCGATGAAGCGGTGGAGACAATCATTGTACTTGTCCCCACATACACGGCAACGGACGCTGCTATGCAGAAAACCGTAGGGCGATATGACGAGGGGTATTGGCATTTCTTTCACGATCGATATCCCGATGTCTACGATTTTACGAATGTTCTCGATCTGCGTGTTTTTGCGCCAGACTATATCTTTTTATCGAAGCCATACGAGGCACTTCGCCCGCTCATCGGTACACATACGCGCGAGCTTGCTAAGTTTGCAAAACTTTGCTATATTGCATATGCCTCGCCAGGAACGAAAAATTTTCTTGATTTGAATGCAAGAATGGAAGACTTCTTTTCGCATATAACCTTCCATTTTTGTGATTCAGAGGAAGAGAAGCTTTTGATGGAGGCTGTCCATCCATTGACAGTCAGCAGGGGTGTGCAGCATTTTGAAGATCTCGGTTATCCCTGTTTTGAGTGCTATCTGGACGAACGGCGCACCGCTCATTCGGCACGTAGAATCTTGTGGACGCCGCGTTGGACTACGCAAGAGAGGATTGGTGGAAGTCATTTCTTTGAATATAAAGACCTGTTTCTGGAATTCGCAGAAAAGTATGGAAGTGAGGAATTAAAATTTGCAATCCGTCCGCATCCCTTAATGTTTGATCATTTTGTTACGGAGGGGCAGATGACCGAGCAGGATGTTGCAGACTATAAGGCGCAGTTGGCAGCACATGACATTGAACTGGACGAAGGGTGCAATGCTGTTGATACACTTTTTGTGACAGATATTCTTCTGAGCGACTTTTCATCTCTTAATATGCACTTTTTCTTGTTGGATCGCCCGATGGTATATTGTCCGTGTTCCAGCGAGCTAGCTGATGATTTTAAGAAGATACTCGAAGGCTCCTACGTCGCCGAGAACTGGGGACAGGCGGAATATTATTTAACGAAACTGATTCGCGGCGACGATCCTAAGGCACAGCGGCGGCGTGAAATCATCGACGTGTTCCGCGCAAAGCATACAGGCGCAGCACACCGAATCGCGGAGCGGCTCAAACGGGACTATGCAGAAAGTCTGCATCCTGTCGCGGTCTATCTGCCGGAGGTAGAGCGATGGATCTTTGAGCAAAAGAAAGGACTCGTTTCTCTGATTGCAGGGCGGCAAGAGGGGCTGCTTGCCAATTTCTGTGCGCAGGAGTGGTACGAGGGGTATCTGGCGCTCCTCCAGATGCGTGTTCGGAATGAAAATCTCGTGTGGGGAGAGGCGCAGATTCTCTCTAAGCTGCAGGAATGGTATGCCGCTGCCGGGGAGCGTGAGCATCGTGCCTGTCTCACACTGGCAATGCTCCTCTTTGCCGATCCGTTGACGCTCTCTGTGCCGCTTGAGATTGACCTGTGGTCCGAGGGGCTGTATGCGGACATACGTGAGGTCTTTTCGCGGCAGCGCCGCGAACGCGGCATTGGATAATGCCGCGATGTCGCTGCTCTGTGCGAAGACGTTATCTCCATAGAAAGAGCCGCCGACGAGGTTTATACCTCGTCGGCGGCTCTTTTCACTGCGCTGAAGCGATATTTATTTTTCCGTCGAACTCACACGTGCAGAGAGGATTGCCATGGAGAGGGCGAGTGCGGCAACACCGACCCCAAGACCGATGTAGCCGTTGCCTGTGAGTCCGTCGGCGATGTAGCCGAGGAGGGAGCAGGAGGCGACGACGGCGACGTAGGGCAGCTGTGTCGAGACGTGGTCGAGGTGGTGACACTGTGCGCCCGCAGAGGCAAGGATGGTGGTGTCGGAGATGGGGGAGGCGTGATCGCCTGCGACCGCGCCCGAGAGGATGGCGGCAACGGAGACGACAAGGATGTCCGGTGCGGTCTGTCCGAGGACGGCGATTGCAATCGGAATGAGGATGCCGAACGTGCCCCAGCTCGTGCCCGTCGCAAAGGCAAGCCCTGCTGCAACGAGGAAGAAGAGGGGCGGTAGGAACATGACGACCCCTGCATTCGCCTGTACGACAGAGCCGACGAAACCGCCGAGGTCGAGATACTCCTTGCTGCAGATGCCCGAGAGCGTCCATGCGAGGCAGAGAATGAAGATGGCAGGAGTCATCGCCTTGAAGCCCCAGCCGAAGCTGTCGCAGAACACGTTGAACGAGACGACGCGGCGCGGCAGATAGAGCAGCCCCGTAAAGACGAAGGCAATGAACGAGCCGAGCACAAGCGATTTCGACGAGTCACAGTTCGCGAAGGAGTCGGCGATGCTGTTGCCGTCATGGATGCCGCCCGTATAGAGCATTCCGTAGATACACGCGCAGATGAGGACGAGGAGGGGCAGCATGAGATCGATCATCTTGCCGCGACCCTCACTCGCCGCGC
>NZ_DBHIVL010000089.1:0-9010 GCF_057271695.1 Centipeda sp. (in: firmicutes) | reverse complement strand
TCGGACGAAAAAATCTACGCCAATCTGACGGACTTCATTTTATCAGTGATTCCTTAGGATAGCTGTGTCAAGACACAATTTCCCAAAGGAGGTCTCCCATGGACAAACATATTAACCTGCATATCGAGGACGGTATCGCAACAATCACGATCGACCGCCCCGCCTCGAACAACGCGCTGAATGCGCCGATGTTCCATGATCTGATCGCTGCGGTGGAGCACTGTGATGCAGACGATGCGGTAAAGGTTCTCGTCGTCACGGGAGCGGGTAAGAATTTCTCTGCCGGCGGTGATATCAAGGAGATGGCATCGTTCGACTTCATCAGCTACGAGCTCTCCATTCTGACAGGGCAGGCATCGCTTTCCTTGCGTAAATGCTCGAAACCCGTGATTGCGATGGTGAACGGTGCAGCGGCGGGTGCGGGCTGCGGGATTGCGCTCGGTGCGGATTTCCGCATCATGACGGAGGAGAGCTGTCTCTTGACGGCGTTCTCGAATGTCGCGCTCCCCGGTGATACGGGGTGTATCTACCATCTGAAACAGATCGTCGGACTTGCCAAGACGATTGAGCTGATGGCACTGAGTGCGCCCGTCTATGGTGAGCAGGCACTGCGTCTCGGTCTTGCGACACGGCTCGCTCCCGAGGGAAAGCTCAAGGAGGAGACGATGAGTTTCGCCGCGAAACTGCTGCACCGTCCGCTCGGCGCACTCGCGATGCAAAAGCAGCTCTACTACGAGGTCTTTTACCGCGACTATATGGCGTACAGCCGCCTTGAGGCGGAGAATCTCGCAAAGGCGGGTGCATCCGCCGACCACCGCGAGGCGGTGATGGCGTTCCTTGAGGGACGAAAGCCTGTGTTTAATCAAGACGAACATTGAAATAGCAGAATCCCCCGTGCCAAATGACACGGGGGATTCTGCTATAATAAATAAAGGAAGCACTGATAAATTCAGCTTGTGTCTCTTGACGCATCTTTTTCGCCCGCACTGTGCCCTCGATCCTCCACATAGCTTTGGCTATGCGTTCGGTTTACCTCCTTGTTCGGACGAAAAAATCTACGCCAATCTGAGGGTCTATTTTATCAGCGATTCTTAAAATTCTATCAACAAGTAAGAAACGGCAACCGCAGGAGTTTTCTGCGATTGCCGTTTCTTACTGCCATGATAGATTCAGTTTTCTTCCGTGCGCCGCACAGTCAGATAGATACAGGTTGATGAGTGTCTGATAGGGTATGCCGACTTCCTCGGACTGCGCCTTAAAGTACGCCACGGTTTCATTGTTAATGTTGATTGTGATTTGTTTCCTGAGCCGTTTGGTGTAGGGGTTTTTTCGCGGATTTAAGCTCATAATATCATATTCGTCTCTCATGTTCATAACCTCCCTACCAAGTTATTCCAATAGATATTCTGCTCATGCTTCGTTGCTTTTCTCGCTGAAATAATCCGTAAGACTTTGTTGCCATCACGGTAGCAGTGACTGACGATGCAAAGTTTTTCTGTACTCGTTATGCCAATGATAAGAAACCGCTCCTCCCCAAAGGAGTGATCGGGATCATCAAACAAAACGGAATCATCATCGTAATACACGGTCTCCGCTTCCTCAAAAGATACACCATGTTTCTTTTGATTGGAGCGGTTCTTTTCTTCATCCCAAGTAACATTCATTCCGATAATTATATTATACATATATTCTACCGTCTGTCAATCAAAATTCCTGCCGCACGCCCGTATAGAACGCACGGTGTTTGCTGTCGTTCACGTCGTTCCACTCACCGAAGATGTAGGTGCTGTCCTTCAGCTGATACTGGGCACGCAGCCGCAGGGTAAAGTCATTCGGATCGTAGGCATCAGCGGAGAATTTGAATTTCTCACCCGCATACGCATCCACGCCGACCCCCGCTGCACCCGCGACAACCCCCGCACGTGCTCCGAAGGCTGTGCCGCGCTTGCCGACTTGTGCATTAAACTTGTCCCCGCCGCCAATGTCATCCACACCAAACGTCGCGTACATCCCCTGTTTCTCGCCGACGTCAAGGTTGAAGTTTGTGCGCCAGTCGTCCGACTTGCCGCTGTACATCACATCCACCTTCGGCGTGACCTTGACGTTCTGCAGTCGTCCCATAAGTCCGCCTGCCTTATCGGTCATCGTACGCGCATTGTGGATGAGGGCACGCGCGTCCTCCTGTGTCTGCTTGTCGCCTGCGACCGCCTCGATGCCCTCGGCAATGCGCAGGATGCGCTCAGAGGAGGCGGTGATGTTTTCAAGTGTCTTTCTGAGATTCTCCGCTGTCTGCGGGTCTGCGCCGACGGTCTCAAGATTCGCCATGATGCGCTCGACGCTCGCCGTGGTCTGTGCAAGATTCGCCGACATCGCATTCATATTTGCGAGCATGGCATGCAGGTCGCCGCGGTTCTCGTTCGCCATCTGCTCTAGGGTCGCTGTCAGACCGTCGAGGTGCGCGGTCATCTGCTCCATGTTGACAACGAGCTGCACCATCGAGCTCTGGAAGCCGGGGGCACCGACAATGTTGTTGATGGAGGCGAGCATTGCCTCGACTTGAATAATCATCTTGTTCAGCTCGGTGAACATGGTATCCATGCCCATCTCGTTCTCGCCGTAGAGATAGTCTCCATGCGCGTAAAAATCGACATTGGACGAGGGTGTGATGATGACGAATTTATCCCCCATGATGCCCGGCTGCCCAATGGTGACGGAAGAGCCGCGCGGAATCTTCACGCCGTCCCGAATTCGCATGGAGACAGTAACCCCCAGCCCATCGCTCACGATCTCCTCGACCTGTCCAACGGGAACACCCGAGAGAAGCACCTGCGCCTCGGGGTTGAGCCCGACGGCGCGACCAAATCCCGCGTAGAGCATATAGTCCTGACTGCCGCCAAACCGCAGGCCGCCAAAGAACATGACGACGGCGATGAGGAGTGCCGCTCCCCCGAGTGTAAATGCTCCGACTTTTGCCTCTGCGCTCATGCTCCAACCTCCCTGCGATGGTGCAGCGTACGAAAGAATGCCTGTACGCGCTCATCCTTGATATCCTGAAATCGCTCCGCCGTATCGACGGCGATGAGCTGCCCGTCGTAAATCATGGCGATGCGGTCGGCAATCCGGCTCGCACTCGCCATGTCGTGTGTGACGACAATCGAGGTCACGTCGAGTTTTCGCTGCATATCAATAATCAGTTCGTCAATCTTTGCCGTCATGATGGGATCCAGTCCCGAGCTCGGTTCGTCATAGAAGATGATCTCGGGATCGGTCGCAATCGCACGCGCAAGCCCCACGCGTTTTTTCATGCCGCCCGAAAGCTCCTGCGGCATCATCGCCGCCGCGTCGGGCAGTCCGACAAGCGCAAGTTTTTCCGCCACAATGCGCTGAATCTCTGCCTCACTCTTACCCGTGTGCTCACGCAGCCCGAAGGCAACATTCTCCCCGACGCTCATGGAGTCAAAGAGCGCGGAGTACTGGAATACCATGCCCATGCGCAGACGCACGCGGTCAAGTGCGTCCTCACTCATCGCAGTGATGTTGTCACCGCCGAGATAAATTTCGCCCGAGGTGGGGCGATCCAATCCAATCATGAGCCGCAGGAGGGTCGATTTCCCCGAGCCCGAGCCGCCAATGATGGCGATGGTCTCGCCCTTTTCGATGGTGAGGCTGATCCCCTTGAGTGCTTCCTTGTCCCCGAAACACTTTTTGACGTTGTTCAGTCGTATCATGGCGTGTCCTCAGAACAAGAAGAATGTCAAGACGGCGTTCAGAATAAAAATGACAATGATCGAGGTGACAACGGTCTGCATGGTTGCCTTGCCGACCCCCTCCGCGCCGCTTGGCGCATTCAGCCCGTAGTGGCAGCCGAGGACGGCGATGACGTTGCCGAAGAAGATCGCCTTGATAAGTCCACCCGTCATATCGTAGATCTCTGCAAACTGTGCGATGGAGTGTGTAAAGGTATAGGGTGAGATGCCCGAATAATGCACGGCAGTAAGATAGCCGCCGAGAACGCCGATCACGTCGCCGAATACGGTGAGGACGGGCACGACGATCATGCACGCGAGCATACGCGGCACGATGAGGTAGTTCACGGGGCTGACCGCCATGACGCGCAGCGCGTCGATCTGTTCCGTGACCTTCATCGTGGAGACCTCCGCCGTAATCGCTGCGCCCACACGCCCCGCACAGACAACGCCGACGAGGACGGGGCCGAGCTCGCGCCCGATGCCGATGGCGATGACCGCGCCAATGGTGCTCTGCGCTCCGTAGCGGATGAACTCGTGCGCGATTTGGAGGGTCAGCACAATGCCTGTGAAAAGGAGGGTAAGACCGACGATGAGGAGAGAGTCCACGCCGAGGTGCGCCATCTGATAGACGATGCTCCGCACGCGCAGACGCTGTGTGACCTGACGTGCCGTCTCGGCGTAGAGGAGGGTGATGCGGCCGATGTTCGCGAGGTGTATGAGGACAAAGCGTCCCACCGCCTCGAAGATGCGCTGCATGGATTCCCTCCTCCCTTTTATCGTGTATGCTTCTCCGCCTCGCTCCGCGCGAGCTCGTCACAGCGTTCGTTGCGCGGATTGCCCGCGTGCCCCTTGACCCAGTGAAACTGCACACGACGCGCGGCGAACGCCGCATCGAGCGGCATCCAGAGATCCTGATTGAGCACGGGCTCTCCGTCCGCCTTCTTCCACCCGCGCTTCTTCCACGCGGGCAGCCAGAACTTCGTGAATGCATTCTTGAGGTACTGACTGTCCGTATAGAGTGCAACGCGTGCCCCCTCCGGCACGGCACTCATTGCCTCCAGTGCCGCCGTCAGCTCCATGCGGTTGTTCGTCGTCTCAGGGTCGCCGCCGCTGTACTCTCTGACCTCGCCCGTTGTGACCGTCTCAATGACGGCAGCCCAGCCGCCCGCGCCGCCGGGATTGCGGAGACACGAGCCATCCGTGTGGATGATATAGTCCGCGTCAACGGGTTCTTCGTCGGGCGGCGCGGACGATTTTTTCGCCGCTGTGCCGCTCTTTGCAGCACGCGGCGCAGATGAATCCCACGCACCATCCAGCCAGTCACGCGCTTCTGCTTCGGTCATAAAGCCCTTATACACTGCGCCCTGAAAGCCCTGCACCTGTGCCGAACACTCTGCCCATACGGTGAAGATGCCCGTTTTGCGCCCACGCTTCACGGCGTAAAATTTCTTTGCCACAGTACATCCTTTAGTACGTGTATCGATAGCCGATCGAGAGCCCGATTCCGTTGTAGCCGGGGTTCTTCGTCCGCTGTCCGTTCGACACATGATGTCCGAGATAGGCAACACTCAGAGCGCTCTTCTCATTGAACTTGTACGTCACACGCGGCCCGATCCGCCACATAAAGTCATAGTTACGCGTGTGCGCAGGATGCACGTCGTTGTAGACGAGAACCGCACCCGTCGCGTCAAACGATGCCTCCCATTTCGAGCCGAGCGGCTTTGTCCAACGCACCATGTACGCAGGTCCCACACCAACGGCGGACGAATCGAGACGCACGTCGGGCGTGTCCTTTTCTGCCCACGAGCCGACGGCACGCGAGACGGTCAGCCCCCAGTGGAGCGACATCCCGTGCATCTCCTTGTACTGGCGGAAAACGTGCAGGTTGTAGAGATCAATGTAACGACGCTCGCCGCGATGTTCCAGATAGTCCATCTGGATCTCCGCCTTTTTGTCCTGCACCGCAGAATCTCCCATGTGCATCTGCATCGTATGCTCATCCGCCTCTGCGGGCGCAGCCGCAGTTGTCCCCGCCGCGCTCAGCGCAAGCACAGCTGCGAGCGCTGTCATTTTGGCTTTGAAAAAAGTCATATCCATTACCTCCAACGTGTAAAGAGCTCCGCCTCGATGCCGAGACGGTCGAGGATCTTGCCCACCATCATATTCACGAGATCATCGAGCGTCTCGGGGCGATGATAAAAGCCGGGCGCAGCAGGCATGATGATCGCCCCTGCACGTGCGAGCCGCAGCAGGTTCTCAAGATGAATCTCGTGCATGGGTGTCTCGCGCGGCACGAGAAGCAGCCGCCGCCCCTCCTTGAGCGTCACATCCGCCGCACGCGTTAAGAGATCGTCCGTCACGCCGTGGGCGATTGCACCCGCCGTCTTCATCGAGCAGGGCAGGACGACCATCGCATCCATGCGGAACGAGCCGCTTGCAATTGCCGCGCCCACGTCCGTATTCGGGTAGAGAACATCGACGCGCAGCGAAAGCTCCTCCATCGTCATGCCGCACTCGTAGTCCAGCACGCGCTGTCCGCTGTCCGTGATGACAGCGTGCACCTCGATGCCCTGCTCGCGCAAGACATCAATCAGTCGAACGGCGTATACACTGCCGCTTGCGCCCGTGATACCGACAACAATTTTTTTCATCGGATGACCGTAACGCCGCCCATATACGGCACGAGTGCCTTCGGCACGAGAACGGAGCCGTCCGCCTGCTGATAGTTCTCGAGGATCGCCGCAACCGTACGGCCGACCGCAACACCCGAACCGTTCAGCGTGTGGAGGAAGGCGGGCTTTGCCCCGCGCTCGGGACGATACTTGATGTTTGCACGGCGTGCCTGATAGTCCGTGCAGTTCGAGCAGGAAGAGATCTCACGGTATTTGTCCTGCGCCGGCATCCAGACCTCGATATCGTAGGTCTTTGCCGAGGTAAAGCTCATGTCACCCGTGCAGAGCTGTACGACACGATATGGCAGTTCGAGCGTCTTCAGCACGTCCTCCGCCGCCTCCACCATCGTCTCAAGCTCGTCCCAGCTCGTCTCGGGTGCGACGAATTTAATCAACTCTACCTTATTGAACTGATGCTGACGGATCAGCCCGCGCGTGTCGCGTCCCGCACTGCCGGCCTCCGCACGGAAGCACGCCGTATAGGAGGTGTAGTACTCCGGCAGCTGCTCCGCATCCAAGATCTCGTCGCGGTGGTAGTTCGTCGTCGGCACCTCTGCCGTCGGCACGAGGTAGTAGTCGAGCCCGTCGAGCTTGAACATATCCTCCGCAAACTTCGGCAGCTGCCCTGTCCCGACCATGCTTGCCTCGTTCACGATGTAGGGCGCAAGCATCTCCGTGTAGCCGTGCTTCTCCGCGTGGAGGTCCATCATGAAGTTGATGCACGCGCGTTCAAGCCGTGCGCCGAGCCCCTTGTAAAACGTGAAGCGCGCCCCCGTGACCTTCGCCGCACGCTCCGCATCGAGCACACCGAGCTTCTCGCCGATGTCCCAATGCGCCTGCGGCTCGAAATCGAACGTGCGCGGCGTACCCCAGCGGCGCACCTCGGGGTTCTCTGTATCGTCCTTGCCTATCGGCACATCCGCCTTCGGCATATTCGGAATCTGGAGCAGCAGGTCGCGCAGACTCTGCTCCACACCGCGCAACTCCTCGTCGAGTGCCGTGATCTCATCGCCAAGCGCACGCATCTCAGCGACCACATCATCCGCGCTCTCGCCCGCCTTCTTGCGTACGCCGATCTCCTTCGATACGGCATTGCGCCGTGCCTTCTTCTCCTCCACGTCCTGCAAGATCGCACGCCGACGTTCATCCAGTGCCGCAAACGGCGAGAGATCAAGCGCGTTGCAGCGGTTTTTCAGCATCCCCTGCACCGCCGACAAATTCTCGCGCACAAATTTCATATCCAACATCAGAAATCACTCCATCATATAGTTTGTTATCTGCTATCATAGTACAAAGGGCGCACTTTGTAAAGAAAAGACCACCTTCTTCATCCGCGTTTCACAGTGTCGTAGTAAAATCTCGTAAAAAGGAGAGCTCTTTCATGAAAATTTTACCGTGGGAGGGAAGCACTGTCTTCCCCGCCCTCTGCAAGCTGCTGCTCGCATGGCGAAAGTCTGCGCCCGATACGCGCGACCTGCCGTGGCGCGACGAGCCAACGCCCTATCACGTCTGGATCTCGGAGATCATGCTCCAACAGACACGCGCCGCCGTCGTGCGCGGCTACTATCTGCACTTTCTCGAAATCCTGCCGCACGTCCGCGCCCTCGCCGCCGTGGATGACGACGCACTGATGAAGCTCTGGCAGGGACTCGGCTACTATAGCCGCGCCCGCAACCTCAAGCGTGCGGCAGAGGTAATCGTTGAGAAACACGATGGACAGCTGCCAAATGACTTTGACGCGCTGCTCGCCCTCCCCGGCATCGGACGCTATACGGCGAGCGCGATTGCATCGTTTGCCTATGGACAGCCACGCCCCGCCGTTGACGGCAACTTCCTGCGCGTCGCCGCACGCGTCACGGCGAATCCCATCGACATTGCAAAGGACACCTCGAAGCGCGCACTTGAATCGGCACTTGCGTCCTCCTATCCCACGGGACGCGACGCAGGACTTCTCAACGAGGCATTCATGGATCTCGGTGCGACCGTCTGTCTGCCGAACGGAGTGCCGCTCTGCCATGCGTGCCCCGCCGCGCAGCTCTGTCTCGCTCATGATCGCGGCACGGAGCAGGACTATCCCGTCAAGACGGCACTCAAGGCGCGCCGCAAAGAACGGCGCACCGTCCTCCTCCTCTCCTGCGGTGAGAAAATCGCCATACGAAAAAGACCCGCGCGTGGTCTCCTCGCAGGTCTTTGGGAATATCCGAATCTCGAAGGAAAGCTGTCGCAACGTGCTGTCCGCGCCCTCCTCGAATCAGAGGGCTTCGATGTGCGCGACATTGTGCCGCTCCCGTCTGCACGTCACATCTTCTCGCATATTGAGTGGGAGCTGACAGGCTGGGCGGTCACGGTCACCGACATGAACGAGCCGCCGCTGATGACAGCCGAGGACAGAACCGATGCGCCATCCTCCCTCCTCTGGGTGCGCCGCGAAGAGCTTGCCGACACCTACAGCATCCCCGCCGCATTTGGGTACTTCACGCCGCAATAACAGACAGCCCGTCAAAATGCCAACGCATCCCGACGGGCTGTTCATCTATAGGAATCGCTGATAAAATGAAGTCCGTCAGATTGGCGTAGATTTTTTCGTCC
>NZ_DBHIVL010000088.1:0-9097 GCF_057271695.1 Centipeda sp. (in: firmicutes) | reverse complement strand
TGAATCTTGAAATCGACCACAGCTGTCTTGAGACACGCCGCACCACCGACCAGATTGTCATCCACCACACGGGCAATCCTACGGATGACGATCTCTCGGCGGCAGAGATTGACGCAAGTCACAAGGGGCAGGGGTGGACGTGCATCGGCTACCACTACGTCATCCGCAAGGACGGCACGGTGGAGCAGGGAAGACCGCATTGGACCGTTGGAGCACACGCCTACGGAGAGAACGCACACACCATTGGGATTCATGTGTGCGGGAACTTTGAGGAGGCAGAGCCGACGGATGCGCAGATCGAATCGCTCGCAATGCTCCTTGCGAATCTCTGCACCGACTATGGGCTGACGATCGACCGTGACCACATCGTAGGACACAGGGAGCTCATGTCGACGGCGTGCCCTGGCAGGAATCTCTATGAGATGATGGACACCGTTGTGGGAAAGGCAAACTTCTACGCCAATGCGTGAGGAGGGGCATACAATGCTTGAACGGGTGAAAGATACCATTACAAAGCATAAAACCGTTCTTCTGGTGATCCTGTGTCTCCTGCTTGTTGGCATTGCGTATGCTGTTGGCCGGCACTCCGCATCGGAGCAGACGGCGGCCGAAAAACCTGCTGTCATGACGCAGGAAGAGACGCAGGACGTTAAGGCACTGCGGGCGCGGCTGGACATTTCACACGCCAATGCAAACGCCCTGCAAAAGCGTCTTGCAGAAGTGCAGGCAGAGCAGCGTGCGCCGTCAACAACGTACTACGTCACAGCACCAACCGTCGAACAGGCGGCACAGGTCGTTGAAAAAGAGATACGTGAAGACGCGCCGACACTGCCACGGGCAGCGCGTGAGAAGTCTGATCGTACCGTTGTCACGCCGATTACGAAAGACGCAGACGGGAAAGAACTACCGCAAGATAAGCAGAAAGTTGACGTGTATAAAATCAACCTCCGAAAAGACCACCGCGTCAAGGCGGGGGCATCCGTGATTGACGGCAAGGCGCTCATGACCGTCGGATATGAGCAGGGGCGATTTGAGGCACTGGCGCACTTTGACGGCGGGCGTTATAAGGGCGTGACCGTCATGTATAACGTCGCCGAGTGGTGACAAATAAACGAACAGAGGGGACAGCGTTTCGTGCGCCGTCCCCTCTGTTTTTCTTGTCTACATTTGTCTACAATTTGCCTACAAAACACCATGATTCGCCCTCTATATTGCTATTTCGTCATTGTGCAAAAAACACTGTGTTATTCCTGCAAAGCCTTGTTGCTGTTGGGTTTACGGGTTCGCTTTTGGATTTGCTATATTGTCTCGTTGCATATTTTTGTATTCTTTTCACAAATCACAGAAAATGCCGTCAATGTAATCTTGACGGCATTTTTTTTTCGTGATATCCTATGGAAAGATATAATTGACTTATACAGCTACGATAACTAGCAGTTATTCAGAACATTCCTACCATGAATAATTCACAAGATGAAATAAGAATTTCTGAATGCCTGCGGTTGTTTGCTGTGTATGGCATAGGAGTATCAGTGGACGACGGCAGTACCTGCTGTCCGGCGTATCAGAGGGAGGTTTTTCTATGATCGATATTTCCGATCGCATTCCCAAGTCCCTAGCGGACAAAGTTGTCAGCGCGGAGACGGCGGCAGAGTATTTTGCCGACGGCATGACCATCGGTGCCAGCGGCTTTACGCCGTCCGGATACCCCAAGGCGGTCACGCTTGCCATCGCCGAGCGCATGAAGAAGAATCCGTTCAAGGTAAACATCTGGACGGGTGCCTCGACAGGCCCCGAGCTGGACGGTGCACTCGCTGAGGCGGGCGGCATCAAGCAGCGTTTGCCCTATCAGACGAATACGCCGCTGCGCAATGCGATCAACTCCGGTGTGGTCAGCTACCTCGACATGCATCTTTCCGAGGTGGCGCAGCAGTCGCGTGAGGGATTCCTCGGCAAGATCGACGTCGCACTCGTCGAGGCGGTCGCCATCACCGAGGAGGGCATCATCCCCTCGACCTCGGTCGGCAACACGCCGTCGTTCATTCAGAGTGCAGACGTGGTCATCGTCGAGGTGAACACGAGCCAGCCGATGGAGCTTGTCGGCATGCACGATATTTACATTCCTCTCGATCCACCGAATCGTCTGCCGATTCCCATCACAAAGGCGGGGGATCGGATCGGCACGACGTTCATGCCCTGTCCGCTGGAGAAGATCAAGTACATCGTCCCCTGCGACATCACGGACAAGACGCGTGCGCTTGCACCGGTCGATGAGATCGCGCGCAAGATGGGTGCGTTCACGGTCGAACTCCTCAAGAAGGAGATCGCCGAGGGGCGTATGCCGAAGGGACTCCTGCCGCTCCAGTCGGGTGTCGGCAACGTGGCAAACGCCGTTATCGCAGGCTTTGTCAGCTCCGACTTCACGGATCTCGAGGTCTATACCGAGGTTATCCAGGACGGTATGTTCGACCTTGCGGATGCAGGCAAGCTGAAATTCGCATCGGGCACGGCGTTCTCACCCTCGCCCGAAGGTCTCCAGCGGTTCTACAAGGACATCGACAAGTATAAGAAGATCATGATGCTCCGCCCGCAGGAGATCTCGAACAACCCCGAGGTTGTCCGCCGTCTCGGTGTCATCGCGATGAACACGGCGATCGAGGTCGATATCTACGGCAACGTCAACTCCACGCACGTCACGGGCACGAAGATGATGAACGGCATCGGCGGCAGCGGCGACTTTGCACGCAACGCCTACCTCACGATCTTCTATACGCAGTCCGAGGCGAAGGGCGGCAAGATCTCGTCGATCGTTCCGTTCTGCTCGCACATCGATCACGGTGCGCATGATGTCGATATCGTCATTACGGAGCAGGGCATCGCGGATCTGCGCGGCAAGAGTCCGCGTGAGCGCGCACTGGAGATCATCAACAACTGCGCACATCCGGACTTCCGTCCGATTCTGCTCGACTACTACGAGCGTGCACTTGCAGCGACGAAGGGCGCACAGACGCCGCACCTTCTCGACGAGGCGCTTTCCTTCCATCAGCGCTTCCTCGCGACAGGGTCGATGCAGAAATAATCAGATAAAGAGGGGGCAAACCCCTTTAGGGCATAACCCAACACAAAAGAACTGTAAAAGGAGAATACGTTCATGAGCAATGAAAACATCCAGGCGGGGCTTGACAAGTACAATGCTACCGTAGAAAAGGCAACGGCGAAGTTCCCCGCGCGTCCCAACATCCCCGAGCAGGGACTCTATACTCCGCTCGACATCCAGGAGACGGACTACGCGCAGGACATCGGCTTCCCCGGTGTCTACCCCTATACCCGCGGCGTTCAGCCGACGATGTACCGCGGACGCTTCTGGACGATGCGTATGTATGCAGGATTCTCCACGGCGGAGGAGTCCAACAAGCGTTACCGTTACCTCATCGAGAGCGGCGCAACGGGACTTTCGTGCGCGTTCGACCTTCCGACGCAGATTGGCTACGACTCCACGGATGCCATCGCGGAGGGCGAGGTCGGCAAGGTCGGTGTTGCGATTGACTCGCTCGCTGACATGGAAATCCTCTTTGACCAGATCGACCTCGGCAAGGTCTCCACGTCCATGACGATCAACGCTCCCGCATCCGTCCTCCTCGCGATGTATATCGCCGTGGCGGAGAAGCAGGGCGTGTCGGCAGACAAGCTCAAGGGCACGATCCAGAACGACATTCTGAAGGAGTATGCGGCACGCGGCACGTACATCTTCCCGCCGCGCCCGTCCATGCGCCTCATCACGAACATTTTTGAGTATTGCTCCAAGAACGTCCCGAACTGGAACACCATTTCCATCTCGGGTTACCACATCCGCGAGGCCGGCTCCACGGCATCGCAGGAGATTGCATTCACCATCGCGGACGGCATTGCCTACGTCGAGGCCGCCATCAAGGCGGGACTCAGCGTCGACGATTTCGCAGGACGTCTCTCCTTCTTCTGGAACGCACACAACAACGTGCTCGAAGAGGTTGCGAAGTTCCGCGCATCGCGCCGCATCTGGGCGAAGGTCATGAAGGAGCGCTTCAAGGCAGAAAAGCCGAAGTCCATGATGCTCCGCGTCCACACCCAGACGGCAGGCTCCATGCTGACCGCACAGCAGCCGAACAACAACATCGTCCGCGTCGCACTCCAGACGGCAGCTGCTGTCATGGGCGGCACGCAGTCGCTCCACACGAACTCCCGCGACGAAGCTCTTGCGCTTCCGACGGAGGACTCGGTCATGGTCGCGCTCCGCACGCAGCAGATCGTTGCGCATGAGAGCGGACTTGCCGATGTCATTGACCCGCTCGCAGGCTCCTACTACGTTGAGGCTCTCACGAACCGCATCGAGGCAGAGGCTTGGGAGTACATCAAGAAGATTGACGATCTCGGCGGCGCAGTTGCGGCGATCGAGAAGGGCTACATCCAGAAGGAGATTCAGGATAGTGCCTACAAGTGGCAGATGGACGTCGAATCCGGTGCCCGCGTCATCGTCGGTGTCAACAAGTTCCAGGTGGAGGAAGAGGCTCCGAAGAACCTGCTCCGCGTCGACGCATCCGTCGGCGAGAAGCAGAAGGCGAAGGTCGAGGCGATGAAGGCGAAGCGCGACAATGCAGCCGTGCAGGCAGCCCTCGCCGACCTCAAGACGGCGTGCGGCGACGAGAACGAGAACCTCATGCCGCACATCCTCGCAGCGGTCAAGACCTACGCGACGCTCGGCGAGATCTGCGGCGTCATGCGCGAGGTCTTTGGCGAGTACGAGGCGCACGTCAATCTGTAAGCATTGGCACTTTGGCATAGCGGTTGTTTGGTGAATGCAGTGGGGGCGTGCCGCCCATGTGGCGGCAGCCCCGTTCAGGAGGAATATAAAAATGGCAGAGAAAATCAGAGTGCTCGTTGCAAAGCCGGGTCTGGATGGTCATGACCGCGGCGCGAAGGTCGTCGCCCGTGCCCTGCGTGATGCAGGATTCGAGGTCGTCTACACAGGCCTTCGTCAGACCCCCGAGGAGATTGCCGAGGCAGCTCTGCAGGAGGACGTCAACGTCGTTGCGATGAGCATTCTCTCGGGTGCACATCCGCATCTCTTCCCGAAGGTTGTGAACCTGCTGCGCGAGAAGGGCATGAACGACGTGCTCGTCATCGGCGGCGGGGTCATCCCCGAGGGCGACATCCCCGCACTCAAGGACGCGGGCGTTGCCGCCGTCTTCACGCCCGGCACACCGACCGGCGAAGTGGTTGACTTCATTAAGGAGCATGTGGCGTAACAACGTCATTTTGAAAGGATGGATGACAGGCAGAAGAATCTTTTGTCTGTCATCCATTCCCCTGTATGGAGTTGACTGCACGAAGGAGGTGGGCGCATGGATATTGCAGCCGAAGTGCTCAATGGAAACCGCCTCGCACTCTCGCGTGCCATCACGGCGATCGAGAACGAACGCGCGTCGGCGACCGACATTATGAAGGCGCTCTATCCGTATACGGGACATGCCTATGTGCTGGGCATTACCGGCCCTCCGGGTGCGGGCAAAAGCACCATGACGGACAAGATTGCCAAGGAATACCGCAAGCGCGGGAAAACCGTCGGCATCATCGCCGTCGACCCCACAAGCCCCTTTTCCGGCGGTGCCATTCTGGGCGACCGCATCCGCATGAACGACCTGACGCTCGATGAGGGCGTTTTTATCCGCAGCATGGGAACGCGCGGCAGCCTCGGCGGGCTCTCGCACAAGACGGCTGACGCGGTAAAGGTCATGGATGCGTTCGGCAAGGACATCATCTTTGTCGAGACCGTCGGTGTCGGGCAGTCCGAGGTGGATATTGTGCGGGCGGCGGACACCACAATGGTTGTACTGATCCCGGGCATGGGCGACGACATCCAGGCGATCAAGGCGGGCATCCTTGAGATCGGCGACGTGTTCGCCATCAACAAGTCCGATCTTGACGGCGCGGATAAGCTCGTCCGTGAGATCAACATGATGCTGGATCTGGACGATCACATGAGCGACTGGCGTCCGCCGATCCGCAAGGTCGTCGCGAATCGCGGCGATGGGATCGCGGAGCTGGTTGACACCATCGAGGAACATCGCAGCCACATCGAGGGCAACGGTGTCCTCACCGAGCGGCGTACGCGCCGCACACGCGATGAGATGCTGGACATCCTGCACGCAGGTGTACGGCGGAGCATCGAACGCCGCATTGTCGACACGGGAAGACTCGACGACTATGTGGCGAAAATCAAGGCGCATGAGACCGACCCCTACACCGTGGTGGGCGATGTCATGGCCGAAATGTTATCTTAAAAGTGGAAATTGACAGCAATTTCCCAAGGAGGAAGCACCTATGTTCAAGGTTCTGGCAGTAGATCACATCGGCATTGCCGTGAAGGATCTCGAAGAGGGGAAGAATTTCTGGTCGGACGTGATCGGCATTCCCTGCACGGCTGAGGAGACGGTTGCCGAGCAGAAGGTCACGACGACCTTCCACCCGACCCCGAACAAGAGCGAGATCGAGCTGCTGATCGGCACGGCGGACGACAGCCCGATCACGAAATACATCGAGAAGAAGGGCGAGGGCATCCAGCACATCGCTCTGCGCGTCGACAACATCGAGAACGCGATTGCCGACCTCATGGCGAAGGGTGTCAAGATGATCGATGAGAAGCCGCGCATCGGCGCGGGCGGCGCGAAGATCGCGTTCCTGCATCCGAAGTCGACGAAGGGCGTTCTCCTCGAGATCTGCGAGCATGAGGATCGCTGACAGCATCCGACATTGTGACGCATAATCCCTGCGGGGAGCTTCATTCCGGTTTCCCGCAGGCAGATATACAGGAGGGATATGATGTCCACAGTCCAGGAAAAAATTGAGCTCATGCTGGAGAAGAAAGAGCATCTCATGCAGGGCGGCGGCGCGAAGGCGATCGAGAAGCAGCACGGCAAGGGCAAGCTCACCGCGCGTGAGCGCCTGAACCTGCTCTTCGATGAGGAGACCTTCGTCGAGCTGGATATGTTCGTCCGCCATCGCTGCACGAACTTCGGGCAGGATAAGAAGGAACTGCCGGGTGAGGGCGTTGTGACGGGCTACGGTACGGTCAACGGCCGACTCGTCTATGCATTCGCACAGGACTTCACCGTCGAGGGCGGCTCGCTCGGCGAGAAGCACGCTCACAAGATCTGGAAAGTCATGGATCTCGCGATGAAGATGGGGGCACCCTGCATCGGCATCAACGATTCGGGCGGCGCGCGCATCCAGGAGGCGGTTGACGCACTCTCGGGCTACGGCGGCATCTTCTACCGCAACACGAAGTCCTCGGGTGTCATCCCGCAGATCTCCGTCATCATGGGACCCTGCGCGGGCGGCGCGGTCTACAGCCCCGCACTCACGGACTTTATCTTCATGGTGAAGAACACGAGCCAGATGTTCATCACGGGCCCTGCCGTCATCAAGTCCGTTACGGCGGAGGAGGTCACGGCGGAGGAGCTCGGCGGTGCGATGACGCACAACAGCCGCTCCGGTGTCGCGCATTTCGCTGCGGAGAACGATGAGGACTGCATTGACCAGATCCGCTATCTGCTCTCCTTCCTCCCGAGCAACAACATGGAGGAGACCCCGCGCGTCGAGACGGGCGATGACCCGAACCGTCAGGATGAGAGCCTCAACACGCTCATCCCCGACAACCCGAATGCGCCGTACGACATGAAGGATGTCATCCGTGCGCTCGTCGACAACGGCGAGTTCTACGAGGTGCATCAGCATTTTGCGACGAACATCATCTGCTGCTTCGCACGCTTTGACGGCCGTACGGTCGGCATCATTGCGAACGAGCCGAACGTCATGGCAGGCTGCCTCGATGTCGACGCGTCCAACAAGTCGGCGCGCTTCATCCGCTTCTGCGATGCGTTCAACATTCCGCTCGTCAACCTCGTCGACGTGCCGGGCTTCCTGCCGGGGGTCGATCAGGAGTACAGCGGCATCATCCGCCACGGCGCGAAGATGCTCTACGCATACAGCGAGGCGACGGTGCCCAAGGTCACGGTCATCACGCGCAAGGCGTACGGCGGCTCCTACATCGCAATGTGTAACCGCGAGCTCGGTGCGGATCAGGTCATGGCATGGCCGACCTCCGAGATCGCCGTTATGGGACCTGCGGGTGCTGCAAACATCATCTTCCGCAAGGATCCGGACAAGGATGCGCGCACGGCAGAGTACATCGAGGAGTTTGCGACCCCGTACAAGGCGGCGGAGCGCGGCTACATCGACATGGTTATCACGCCGAGCGAGACGCGTCCCTACATCATCACGGCACTCAACGCGCTCTCGAGCAAGCGTGAGGACAATCCCGCGAAGAAGCACGGGAACATTCCGCTCTAAGGGAGGAAAAACATGGCTGCAAACACTGTTGCACCGGAGATCATCGCTGCCATCACCGCCGCCGTTCAGTCGGCGATGGGGTCGAAGGTTGTCGCCGTGCGCATCAAACCCGCAGAGGTTTGGACGCTCGCCAACCGCAGTAATCTTTGATTCCGTAATCCTGTTCATCCAGGAAGTCTGTCGCGGGGGGAGCATGATTAGAAACGGCGTGCTTCCCTTGGGAATATAAATGTTGGAGGAATAACACATGAAGAAGTTCAACATCACGGTCAACGGCACTGCTTACGAAGTCGAGGTCGAGGAGGTACGCGCAGCGGGAGCTGCTCCGGCTGCCGCTCCGCGCGCTGCTGCACCGGCACCTGCTCCGGCGGCTGCACCGGCTCCGGCTGCTCCTGCAGCACCGGCTGCTCCGGCGGCAACGGCGGGCGCTGGTGAGCAGTCTGTGGACGCTCCGATGCCGGGCAAGATCATCGAGGTCAAGGTTGCGGTCGGCCAGGCAGTCAAGGCGGGCGACACGCTCCTCATCCTCGAGGCGATGAAGATGCAGAACGAGATCGCTGCGCCTGCTGACGGCACGGTCAAGGCGGTCAACGTCTCCGCAGGTCAGTCGGTCAAGGTGCGCGAGTCCATGGTCATCCTCGGCTAATCGATCGAACAAGGGAAGCACTGATAAATTCAGCGCCGCCATCTTGACGCATCTTTTTTGCCCGCA